>JAJXZK010000048.1:68540-72155 GCA_021780095.1 Acidobacteriota bacterium
GCCCACGTCGGCGTGGTAGGCGACCACAGCCAGCAGCGCCGCAGGGTGCGGCGGTACCAGTCCATGGACGACTGAAAGTCCCGCGACCATGGGTATTCCCACCATCACTAAAGATGTGCGCGTCCGCTTCGCAACCGTAAACGCGATCGGAATCAGTAGAACAAAACCGACTTCAAAAAACACTGGAAGCCCGACCACGAAACCAATGACGACCATGGCCCAATGCACGCGCTTCTCCCCAAAAAAACGGATCAATGTGTGGGCAATCTGGTCCGCCCCGCCCGACTCCGCCATCATTTTCCCCAGCATGGTCCCCAGGCCAATCACCACCGCGATATGGCCCAGCGTGCCCCCCACCCCCGCTTCGAAGGAGTGCACGATGGTCTGCATGGGCATACCCGTCACCATCGCCAGCGCAATGGAGACGGACATCAGCGCGATAAATGGGTTTGCTTTGTAGCGGGCGATCAGGACGATCAGCACAATGATGGAACCAAGCGCAGCAAGCAAAAGGAAGGTTCCGTGGCCGGCGATCAAAGGAGTCTGCATAATGGTTTGCTTGTCTCAGAATTCCTCGCGGTATAGTAGCCGCCGGCAACAGCCGGGACGATCACTTTGCAGGTGGTCTGTAAGCGACGCAATCGATCTCCACTTTACAGTCGACCATCATGCTGGAGGCCACGCAGGATCGCGCGGGCGGGTTCTCCGCAAAATATTCTCGAAAGATTCGGTTGAATGCGGCAAAATCGCGCGCATCGTCGAGCCACACCCCACAGCGCACCACATCCGCCGCGCTGTATCCTGCTTCGCCCAGAATCGCGAATAGATTATCGATCGCCTGGCGGCTCTGCCGATCGATGTTGCCTTCCACCAGGACGCCGTTTACCATCGGCACTTGACCCGATACATACAGCCAGCCATCCGCCTCGACGGCTCGCGCAAATGGCAAATGCTGCCCGCCGATCCCCTTGCCCCCCTCCACACCGTAGCGTTTCATTTAGAGTCTGCCCTCCGTGATGTTGTGTACCCAATATGGATTGAATGAAAATTACTGACGGCTGGCATTGGACTGCCGTTGCAGGAATCGTCCCGTCCGCCGCCCCGTGGCCATTTGCTCTCGGTATGAGAGAGTGCCGTTCACCCAGACTGCCTCAATTCCGGCGGACTGACGCACCGGATCTTCAAACGTGGCAACATCGCGCACCTTGCCCGGGTCGAAGAGAACCAGGTCGGCATAATAGCCCTCGCGAATCCATCCGCGTCGCGCCAAACCAAACCGCTGCGCCGGCAAAGAAGTCATTTTGCGAACAGCTTCACCCAGCGGGAACATGTTCAGATCCCGGCAATACCGGCCTAGCACTCGTGGAAATGTTCCCCAGAGGCGTGGGTGCGGCAGGGGATCATTCGGCAGTCCATCGGAGCCAATCATTGTGCCGGGATGCCGCAGGATCGCTCGCATGTCCTCTTCTGAAATGCTGTGATAGATCGCGCCCGCCGGTTGCAAACGCCGTGCGGCATCGACTAGCGGCACGCCCCACGCCTTCGCAATTTCCGTCAGAGTTTGTCCTGCCATTTCTGGATGCGCTGTCGACCAGGTGATCTGGATCTTAACTCGTTCGTCCACCTGCCGCAGGTCCAGCGTGCTCGACCCAGCCGCGTAAGGGTAGCAATCGCAGCCGATGGCCTGGTCCTTCCGCGCATCGTCGATCCAACCGAGAACTTCCGCACTTCGTCCCCAGTTGGCGATGCCGGCGCACTTCAAATGCGAAATGACTACGGGAACCGCAGCGTGCTTGCCGATCCGGACCGCCTCGTCCAGTGCCTGCAATATTGTCTCTGTTTCGCTCCGCAGATGAGTGGCGTAAATTGCGCCTGCGCCACCCAGCAAATCGGCCAACGCCATCACTTCCTCTGTCGAGGCAGAGTTCGCAGAAAGGTAGGCCAGTCCCGTGCTCAATCCGGCCGCTCCATGGTCCAGCGCTTCCTCCAACTGGGCGCGCATGGCCGCGATCTCCGCGTGTGTCGCGGTGCGGTCGAGTCGATCCATGTGATTATTGCGAAGTGCCGTGTGGCCCACCAGTGCGGCGACGTTGACAGCCGGCTTAGCAGCCGCCACCGCGTCGACGTAGGCGCGAAATGTCGGATAACAGAATGTGCTCGCATCGCCCAGCAGGTTCATCGGGTCGGGCGGCTCTCCGCGAAGAGTGACCGGCGCCGCGCTAATCCCGCAATTTCCAACCACCACCGTCGTCACGCCCTGAGACAACTTCGGCAACATCTGTGGCGCGCGAATCACGCTGGCATCGTCGTGGGTATGCACATCAATGAATCCAGGCGCCAGGACCTCTCCTTCACCGTCGAAAACATTGTCGGCGAGGGAATCCTGTAGCCTGCCGATCGCGACGATGCGGTCCTGATCGATGGCCACGTCGGCGAATTCTGGCGAGCTCCCGCTGCCATCGGCAACTTCAACGTTCCGAATTAAGGTAGTGAACTTCGGCATTTCTGCTCTTTGCTTGTTGAGGTGCGGATACCTATCCGCCCATCGTGCTTTACATCGGCAATCTCCAAAGCTTATATCATTTGAGTTTCAGAGAGGGAATTGCATGGCGAACCGTCAGGCCGATCACGCAGAGCAAGTCGAAATGAAGATGTCTGAAATAATCGTTGGCCCCCTGAATAAGGGCCTGGGCGCGATGGACAGTCCGTTGTCGGTGCCGCAGATCGTCGAGAAGCGCTGGAATCTGCTCCATGAGGATCTGAGCCTGCCAACAGCGGTGCTGTATCAAGACAGGTTGGCCCATAACCTTGCCTGGATGCAGCAATTCATCCAAGCCTATGGCGTCAACCTTGCACCGCACGGAAAAACTACCATGGCCCCTGCGCTTTTCGCGCGTCAACTGCAGACCGGGGCCTGGGGTATTACGCTGGCCACCGCCCACCAATCATGGGTGGCGTATGAACATGGTGTTCGCCGCGTTTTGATGGCCAACCAGCTGGTTGGAAAACAGAATATGGAAATTGTCTCGAGACTCTTGCGAGACCAGAAATTTGAATTCTATTGCCTCGTCGATTCTGCGCAACAAGCGTCGCAATTGGGTGAATTCTTCTCCGCGCATCATCAGCGCCTCAATGTTCTGATCGAGTTGGGAGTGGACGGTGGCCGCGCCGGCATTCGCAATCCGCAGCAACTGGATGAGCTGCTCGCCGCCATTCATCAGTGGCGCGATGCCCTCGCCATCTGCGGTGTCGAGTTGTATGAGGGCGTGCTGCAAGAGGAAACTGCGATTCGAACATTTCTGAATCACGCGGTCGAGTTGGCCGCCAAGCTTGTCAAAGGACATCATTTCGACCGGAATCCCGCAATACTTTCCGGGGCCGGCTCTTCATGGTACGACGTCGTAGCGGAAGTCTTTTCCGCCGCCGACATCGCGTACCCAATCGAGATTGTATTGCGGCCCGGATGCTACCTCACACATGATGTGGGCGCCTATCGTAAAGCTCAGGAGCAGATCCTGACCAGAAATCCCATCGCGAAGAAGATGCATTCCGGCCTGCTGCCCGCCCTGCAGCTCTGGGCCTACGTGCAATCGATCCCGGAAAAGGATGAGGCGA
>JAJXZK010000218.1 GCA_021780095.1 Acidobacteriota bacterium
GCCGGCACGCGGCAATAAATGGGATACTGTTGGCCCTCCACCGTCCGCGCGTAATAGTCGAATCGCCCATCACGATACGGCACCGAAATATCCGTCTGCTGAATGTGACTCAGCATCTCCGCGTACAGCGTATCGATCAGGGGCTGTAGCGGTTCCATCACCGCTGCGGCGTAGGCATTCTCCGCAGTCAGATACGCCAGCGTTTCCGGGCTTTCTTTTTCTCGCAGCCAGGCGTAATCGTCTTGCAACACTTGGCCGTGGAGTCGACGGTTGTGAGGGTCTTTGCGGGCAACAGGAGGTTTCAATTTCGTGATCGGTCGCATTCACTTCCACTATAGTGGAGCCGGTCGCCTACACTGAAGTATCGTAGGCCCATGGCCTAGCGCGCGGGTGCGATTGAAAAACATCACGAAAAAAGGGAGGCGACTTTGCGACCTCTTCTGAGCGCTTCATCTTGCGTTATTCTGCTGACGTTCGCGGCCTCAGCAGCAGTCGGCTCTGTTTCGCCCGCAACGTCCAACCTGTCGTCTCCGCACAAAATCGCGCCTACAGCGCGGCCCACACCGCCAACCCGCGATCCCCACTCGCCCGGATTTGTCTCCGCCACAGAACTTCCCGACGACGCTGTTCCCTCGCCAATGGTCGACGGAAACTTTATCCTTGGCCCAGCGCACCCACCCGCGCCGCAATCGATCGTTCATGCTGGTGTGCCTCAGGGAGCCATTATCCAATTCACAATGAATTCCGCCGATAGCAAGTTTTATCCTGGCATCGCGCGCGACCCGGGAACCTTCGGCAATCCCGACCCCAACAATCCCGCCAGGCTGATTGTGACCACCACTCACCCTGCACCCTACACGCGCCGTGTCACGGTGTACGTTCCAAAGCAATATGTGTCCGGCAATGTCGCTCCCTTCATCGTTGGCGCAGATGGACCCGACACCGCGCTGTTCACCGCGCTCGACAATCTGATCGCCGAAGATAAGGTTCCTGTGATGATAGCCATCTCCATCGGCAATGGCGGCGGCGATGCCCAGGGCAGCGAGCGGGGCCTGGAATACGACACCATGTCCGGCAAATATGCCGAGTTCGTGGAGCACGAGGTTTTGCCGCTGGTCGAGGTGAAAGCGCATGTGAAGCTGACAAAAAATCCCGACGGTCGAGCTGCTGTGGGTGGCAGTTCCGGCGGTTCCTGCGCGTTGATTATGGCCTGGTACCACCCGGAGCTGTACCACCGCGTCCTTACCTACTCCGGCACGTACATCAATCAGCAGTGGCCCTACAATCCGCAGACGCCGCACGGCGCGTGGGAATTTCACGAGCATCTCATCCCGAACAGCCGTGCCAAGCCGCTGCGCATCTGGATGGAAGTCGGCGACCGGGATCTTTACAATCCGAACATCATGCGCGACAACATGCATGACTGGGTTGTCGCCAATGAGCAGATGGCTAAGGTCCTTGCCGCCAAGGACTATCACTATCAGTTCGTCTTTGCCCGCAACGCCGGACATGTCGATCGCGCCGTGAAACTGCAAACTTTGCCGGAGGCACTGGAATATATCTGGCAAGGCTTTACCATTGCGCCAGAGAATGAACATCACAACTGAACCGACTCTGGTGCCCGGTACACGAACGAACAGCCGAGTCCTGATCGGGAAAACTTTTGTGGCGCGGTCGAAACAAACCGGCCCCAAATTGTGGGAGCAGTTCACGCAACTGATTCCTTTCTGCTGATCGAACCATCCAACCAGAGAGGAGACGGCCTACACTGGAGGGTCGGGCAACCGGTTTCTTTCGGAGTGATCTGTGACAGGAAACAATCTGCAGCCTTGGATTTTGCGCTTCGTAATATCGATTGTCGGGGGATTGACTTGTGCTGCTGCTTCTGGCCAGGCCCCGCCCAACCCCACCCCGCTTTCGCCCGCAGCCTCGCAACTGGTACAGCAGGCGCAGACGGTTTCCATTCCCATCCACGCCTTCAGCCTGACAAATGTCGCGCCCGTCAAGGATTTGCAGCCGACCGACCTCACCCTCGACGTCGATGGCAAACCCGCCAACTTTCAACTTTCTCGTCCGTGGGCCAAGATCGTCAACCCGAAGACCGGGGAAGCCGACGACCAGCCGAATATGCTGATCATTCTTCCTGCCGGGGGACCGCTCGACCGCAACGACATCGTCAATGAGACCGTCGCCGCCCTGAAGACAGCGCCCATTGCCGGCTGGAATATTTCCATCCTGGATGACAGCGGCAATCAGGCCGCATACACCCGCCAGCTTCCGGTGGTCATTACCGAAATGGAAAAGATCGGGGTCGAACAGCCTCAGTCGATCAACCTTGCCGATTGGCGCCACACCGCCGCCGTCGCCATTGCCAGCATGCGCGAGCTGCCCGGCCGCCGCGTCGTTCTCTCGCTCGGCGATCTGTTTCACGAGGTGGTCTATCAGGGATACGGCCAGGCCTATGACGCGTTTGAAGTCATCGACGTTTCGACGGCCGCTCGTGCCGCGGGCGTCATTCTGTACCCTGCGCAAGCTTCCAAGGAGATTGATTCGCTGCGCAGGTTTCCTCGACCGTACTCGCTGGTTGGCGCGGGCCCGTGGATGCTTCTCTCTGACAACAATTTCCTGGATGGCTGGATTTGCGGGTCTGTCACCGATACGTTGCAGCAGATTCGCAGCGACGGCATGGCTGCCTATGATATGGACCTTCACGTGACGCTCAAGCAAATGGATGGGCTGCCCCATACCGTGTCCGTCACACCGAACCGCAAGCAAATCATTTTGAACGCGCCCACCTTCTACATGGCACCGAGTCTGACGCAATTGCAGGAGCTTGCCCGAGCCTCTGCCCCGTTGCGCCAGGCACTCAAGACCCCACCTGCCAACGCGGATGCGCCGCTCCAGCTTGGCATCCAAATGGAATATTTCCCCCACCCGGACGGGAAAACCGGAACCCAGCTGGTGAGCACAGGACTGTTCTGGACCGGCGCCACTCCGCCTCCATCTCCAATGGAATTGGCGGAACAATTCCAACAAAGCACCACAGGATTCAAGCTGGCCACAACCATAAGCCAAATGGATTGGTATGCGCGCGAACCCGTCTGGAACACGGCTATCGACGTCGATCCTGGGGATTACCGTCTGAACGTCGCAGCCGCCGATCCAACCGGGAAAATTACCGCCGGGCTGTCCAAGGATTTCAGCGTCGCTCCGACCGATCCGGATGAAACCGTTCGCATCAGTTCGCTTGTCATCGGCAGATCCTGCCTGTTCACGCCGCCCCCTGTGCAAAGTCAGAGCCAGCCAGCCCAGTCCCAGCCCATTGACTATCTACGAGCCGGCAACTGCACCATCCAGCTTGAACCAAGCCATTCCTATTCGCCGCAAGACGTCATATGGACACTGGTTCGCATTACGCCCGTTGGCAAGCTGGCGAATCGCCCTGCAAAGGATTGGAAAGGTGATTTCATTCTGGTGGACGCGAAGGGTTCAACCCTCGCGAAACAGCCGATTCACTGGCTGGAAAGGGAAGACGGCAGCTTCGTTGGCACATCGGCCTTTCAGCTGGGCGATCCTAAACTGAAGCTGGAGGATGGAGAGTATGCGATTGTGCTCGCAATGAAGGGTCCTGGAATTGAAACGGATTACTCGGAAGACGCGCCCTTCCTGGTATTTGGGATCCCCAGTGCCGACTCCGACGAGTCGCGTGATCACCACTAAATGCACATCCGGATAGCGTCGTATTGGTCGAGCCAAAAGCTGACGACCGCTCGCGGCAGATTTTGAGCTAGACGGAAATTTTCAGGGATTGAATGTCGCCTAAGCGATGGCTTGCGACGCCTGCTCTCGCTGCAGACGCTGATCTCGCAGCAAACTGCGCATGCGCAGCCTGGCGGAAAAGACGGTGCGCTGAACTTCTTGTTCCGATGTTTGTAGCAGCCCCGCGATCCGCACATTGTCGTAGCCTTCCACATCGCGCAGCAAGAAACATAGCCGTTCTCTTTCCGGCATCTGCCAAACAGCCTCTTCCAGATCCGTCCGGCGGACGTTTCTGTTTCCCAGTCCCTCCACTTCCGACGTTACAGCAGGCACTGGATCCAGGGAAAAGCGGCGATGGAACTGCGACAACAGCGCGGTGTCCAATGTCGCAATTGTCGGCACCATTTCCCGCTCAAACGCCTCGATAAACGTTGACTGCAAGATGGCTTCCGCTTCTCGCTCATCGCCGGTCATGTAGTACGCGACAGAGAAAACGTGGTGACGATGGCTCTCGAAAACATCGCGCTGCTCTGCCTGCGTGTTATAGCGATGTGTAACCCTGACAATAATTGACTGTGAAACAGTCACTGCTCGCGGTAACATCATTCCGGCGGAATGTCCCATGTTGGAGTCCGAAAAGAACGGCATAACTTGCCTGTTCTTACTTGCACGCCGGGGGCCATTCCTTCATTTCATCCTCTTCACCGAAGGTCTATGCCCTTACGTAACGATTTTCATCTCGAAATAGGATTTTCCGCGCCTTTAGGATAGGAGGGACAGCCGCGCGAGGCAAGTACGCATCTAACGACGGTTTTGGCGAAAAGTGGAAAACAAATACCACCTATATGCACCTATTTTCCATATAGAAACCAGGCGAGCTCGCCCGTCCAATGCATGGCTGGAATTTTTACCTTAAA
>JAJXZK010000302.1 GCA_021780095.1 Acidobacteriota bacterium
CGAGAGCGCTTCGACTTTTTTGCCGTGGCGGGCTTCGATATCGAGAACGCGGGGCTGATCGCAGCGCACGATCCCGGTGGTCTGAGTGCCAGTGAGCGGGACGGCAAAGCCGAGCCGTCGGGCGAATTCTCCTCCGGTGGTGATGGGAAGCACGACGGGCAGGTTGGTGGCGCGATTGAACGCGGTGGCCGAAATGATAAGGACTGGACGATGGCCCTGCTGTTCGTGACCGATGGTGGGATCGAGCGACACCGTGTAGATGTCTCCTCGGTTCACAGCAGCTCGCGGCCTACGGCCGGGGCGTCGACCCACTCGCGCTCCTCAGGAGTTTGCGGCTGCGAATAGTCGGAGGCGGAGAGCAGCTCCTCCAATGTGTAGCGCGGACGTGGCTGCGGCTCGATGATGAGGCGACCATCTTCGACATCGACAGCCACGGTGGCGCCTGCTTTCAGTCGCAACAGGTTCAACAGGGCAGGCGGAACGGCCAGCATGATAGATCCGCCGACTTTACGCAGGTTGGTGGTGTGCATGAGAGACCTCACTAGTTATACTTTAATATAATACAATCGCGCTCCTCTCGTGCTAGCCAACAGAAGGCTTGAGTGGGGCACCGTCAGGATTTTCAGTACCGTCGGGTTCGCTGAGCAGTAGCTGAACGTGTTTCGGCATCACCACGTAACCGTACACGCAAAGATGAAAGCGTAGGCGAATGCGCTCCAGCGCGGCTTCAAAGATTCGCTTCGATTCGTCTGGATTCAGGAATGGCCGGCGTTGATAACAGTAGAAGGTGAGAAAGTGGGTCTGGCCGGACGCGTGAAACCTTTTCAGCCTGGAGGGCATGGATGCAGCTTACTCTCTCCCCCACTCAAGCCAAAGGAGGGCTTGAATGGGGCACCCGGCAAGACCAGGCGGATGAGGGCTAGCACGAGCCTCTCCCACGTCTCAGGAGCTCAAGGTGAGCTTTCTGAGGGAGATGCTCGTCGTACCACGTGATTTGGCGGATAGATCCGCGGATTGCCTCCTCCAATTGCTCTTCTTTAATTTCCAGACATCCTTGATGGTTGGTAAAGTCGCTTGCAATTTCTTTGTCTTTTCCGTTGTAGTTCCATTTCACTTGGGAGTCATGATGGATGATGGAGTCCCGAATGTTCACCAGGTTTTCGAAGACCGATGTCTCTATCGGACCACACCCCAGTGAATTATTCAGGAACTCAAGTTGGCTGACTAGCTTGGAATCGCTGCACTTTTGGGGCCTGCCGTCGAGGTCCCCGACTATCACGAAAGTCTGAATCCAGTGTTGCAAACGGGTTATGACTCCCACCATTGCCAATTGGCGCGATGCTTGCCGCAGCATTTCGAACTCAAACGCCAGATGACCAAGCGCGGATGATAGTGTGTCTGAATCGTCGGAAAGCTCCTCTTGGAGCCGTCCGATTTCATCCTGTTCGGTGCGATCTATCGCGTCTAGTGCAAAACGATGGTTGGCTGCTACGACGCAGTTTAGGTCGACTTCAAACTCGTGCGCGACCTGGACGGGGAAATCAGGGAAATTTAGATCATTCAGTTCCGGCATATTGCCACCTCGCGATGTTGACCTTTGCTCTATATTTCAAGCTAGGCCAGCACTGTCGAGGGCGACAAGCGTTTTAGAGACATTCTTCTTGCGCGTGATGACGGCGAGCTTGCGCTCACGAAATCATAAGATGAAGTACAAATCCCAAGATCAACATCACGGTATTCTCCGAGAGTTTGCCCAACATTGGTGACAGCTCTTCTGTCCAAACGCTGAATGGGCTGCTCAGCGCGGCCAACTCCCCCCGCTTCTCTGCAGGAACGCATAACTCAAGCAGGGATGCGAGCAATCCCCAGTGATTTCCATCTGCACCCGAAGGGTGGGATATCAGAAGATGTATCAACCACACCAGACCTAGCATCCCAAGAAATGGAATTTTTGAGACATGCAGTGTAGGGACCGCGAACCAGTTCCAGAAGCACTGGGCAACAAATGCCGTATACAGGCTAACTGGCAGTGGGACGAGGCATAACCCAAGCCACTTCAGCATCAGCGTTTTCATAAGGTCTGTGACAGGCGGATGCCCCACTCACGTCAAAAAGAAGGTTAAGTGAGCGCTCCGCTAATGAATATTGCGACTTCGCACTTTTGCGCGCCGAAATCGTTCACGAAGATGGTTTCGTCATTGAAAACTGGATTCCCCATGCCGTGATATTTCATCACATGATCGATGAGATCTCCATACCTAGCGGAACTTTCTTGGTTATCTGGCTTCCAGCCGCAGTCAGGACAAGCCCTATCGTTTTGATGGATCGAAATCGTTTTCATCGGAGTTACCTTGCACTTGTTCCTTCGAAAAGGATGGCTCTTCCGTCAAGCAAAGTCAATATTTTTACAACCACTTTTAGATGGCTCGGATGCTCGCCCTCAAACGATCCCAATCTGGCGCGAGGTTCATCCAATCCTTTTTCAGTCGGGCGCGAGTCCTACAGGCCTAGCTTGGACCAGAGGGCGTCTACTTTCTTTTTGGTGGTGGGGTCCATGCGGAGCATTTCTGGCCAGGGTCTGGTGAAGCCTTCGGCGGCCCATTTTCTGGTGGCGTCGATGCCCATCTTGCTGCCGTAGTTGGGCAGGCGGGAGGCGTGATCGAGCGAGTCGATGGGGCCGAGGGTGAATTGAATGTCGCGCTCGGGATCGATGTTGTTGGTGACGCGGAGGACGACTTCGCGCATGTCCTGCACATCGCAATCCTCATCCACAACAATCACGCACTTGGTGAACATGGCTTGGCCGAGCGACCAGATGGCGTTCATGACTTTGCGCGCCTGACCGGGATAGCTTTTGCGGATCGACACGATCATCAGGTTGTGAAAGACGGCTTCGACGGGAAGATTGATGTCGACAATTTCTGGAATGGTGAGCTGCATGAGCGGCAGAAAAATGCGCTCGACGGCTTTGCCCATCCAGGCATCTTCCATGGGCGGCTTGCCGACGAGGGTGGCGGCGTAGATGGGGTCGCGGCGATGGGTGATGCAGGTGATGTGGAAGACGGGATAGTCGTCGGGCAGAGTGTAGAAGCCGGTGTGATCGCCGAAGGGGCCCTCGGAGCGCAGCTCGTCGAGGCGGACGTAGCCTTCGAGGACAATTTCCGAGGCGGCGGGGACTTGTAGATCGACGGTCTCGCACTGGACCAGCTCTACGGGTTTTTGACGGAGGAAGCCGGCGATGATGAACTCTTCGACCTCTGGCGGCGCGGGCACGATGGCGGAAAAAGTGGTGGCGGGATCGGTGCCGATGGCGACGGCGACCTGGAGAATGTCGGGCGACTGCGGATCGACGGTGGTGCGGACGGTGGTGTTGGGCGGGCGGGTTGCGCCGCCGGCGGTTTCTGCCATGACGGCGACGCGGGCGGCGGCAGCGGCGGCGGAATTCACTGCGGCGCCGGAGTTGGCTTCGGCGGATTGGCGGAGGCGTTCACGATAATGTTCGGCGGCAACTTTTTGTCGCTGCCAGTGCATGCCGGTGGTCTGGCCGTCGTAGACCTGCATGCGGTACATGCCGACGTTGCGCTTCCCTGCGGGATTGCCCGCGGCGTCCACTTTGCGCGGATCGCGGGTGATGACGCAGGGCAGGGTGATGAAGCGGCCGCCGTCGTGCGGCCAGCATTGCAGGATGGGAAAATCGAGGACGCTGAAATTTTCGCGGAGGATGACTTCCTTGCAGGGGGCATCTTTGGCGCTGACAAGTTTGGGGAAGAATTTGCCCATCTCGGCGAGCATGGGGAGCATGCGGACTTTATCGAGGAAGCCTTCCGGCGAGCGGAGATTCATCAGCTCTCGGATGCGGTCGGCGACATCGTTGAGTGAGTCGACCCCGAGGGCGAGGCGCATGCGACGCTCGCTGCCGAACTGATTCATGAAGACTTTGGCGCCGGGATAGCCTTTGATATTTTCAAACAGCAGCGCGGGACCGCCGGCGGGATGGGTGGGAGGGCAGAGCTTGGAGACGCGATCGGCGATCTCCGCAATCTCAAGTATTGGATCAACTTCCTGCTGGATATGTTTTATTTCTTTTGCTTTATCGAGAGCCTTAATCCAGTCTCTTAGATCGTCGTATGGCAAGCTGATTGTCCTCTCGCGTGCTCGCCATCGAGGCGGGCACGGCATTGCGTCTGCCTGTATCGTAATGTACGGGCGGGCGGCGAATCACGGGGGCGGCAACATGGGAGCTAGGAAATGGTCGTGATGTCAACACAGGTTTCGGTGCCGGCGCGAAAGCCTGCCATCCATCGATCGAGGTAGGTGTGGGCGCAGCCGGCGCCGCACAGGTGCTTGCTTTCCGCGCTGTGGGCCAGAGCGTTGTCCCAGGGATTCAACTTTAAAGTGGGCTGGCCGGTGCGGGAGTCGAGTGCAGGCGCGCACTCGTTGGTGGCGATCCACCACTTCTCTTCCACACTTGCCTGCTGCTTGCCGCAGATGTCGCACGTGAAACGTTCAATCCAAGCCATTGCGTGCTGTGTCATCCTGTCTGGAAAGTTCTGTCGTATGGTTCGCCGATGGGGCGATGGGCGTGCTGCGCAAGGGCCAAAAGCACATGAAAATCGCGCCCTGGATTTAGCACCGGGAAAGCCTGTCCGCTTGTGCCTGACGAAGGTTTCGAGC
>JAJXZK010000061.1 GCA_021780095.1 Acidobacteriota bacterium
CGCTGTATTTTGTCAGTCCGCAGCTGTGGGCGTGGAAGCAATATCGCGTGCGCTGGGTGCGGGAGCGGGTGAGCAAAATGCTCGTGATTTTTCCGTTTGAGGAAAAATATTACCGCGATCGCGGCGTCGATGCGGAATTTGTGGGCCACCCGCTGGCCGATCTTCCGCTGCCGACAATTTCGCGCAAGGATTACGCCAGCCAGCACAAGTTGGATCCGGCAAAAGAGTGGATCGGGTTGCTGCCCGGCAGCCGCGGCAAGGAATTGCGACACAATCTTCCGGTGATGGCTGGCGCGGCGAATCTGCTGGGAACGTCATATGAATTTCTATTGCCCGCTGCGGCCACGCTTGATCCGGAATGGGTGCGACGGATGGTCGCCCAAAGTCAGACCGCACTTCCGGGAATTGACCTTCCCATCCACGTGGTAGACGATGCACGGGCCGCTCTGTTTCACGCGCGCGCCAGCGTGGTGGCCAGCGGTACGGCAACGGTGGAGGCGGCGCTGATCGGCAATCCGTTCATCGCAGTCTATCGACTATCGAGCTTCAGCTACGCGGTTGCGAGTCGTCTCGTCGATTTGCCGCATGTCGCGATGGTGAATCTGATCGCGGGCGATCGCATTGTTCCAGAGCTGATTCAGGACGATTTCACACCGGAAAACATCGTACGCACACTTCAGCCATTACTTGAAGACACCGGCTATAGATCGCAGATGCTTGAAGAGTTGAAAGGAGTTCGAACAGCACTGCATTGGGAGTCTGCCGCTGCCCAACTTTCCGCCGGCGACGTGAGGGAGACTCCTGCAGAGATCGAGGACCGGTCGGCTCCGGAGCGCACGGCCATCGACCGAGCCGCTGCGTGGGTCCTGGATTTTCTGGATCGAGCGGACGCTGAACCCTCGCCGATGAAGGCCGAGCCGAACACTGCGGAATTGCCCGGATGAGAACGGTGCCGAACTCGTGGACATCTCGACCGCATTTCTTGCGGAGGACCGCATTGCTTCTCTGCGGAGTGGCGGTTCCGATCGGCATGGCACAAACCGCGCAGCCGACAGCTGCGATGTTTCCGATTCAGATTCGGAGCTATTCTATCGACGTAAGCCTCGATCCGGCCCATCGTTCCCTCTCGGCAAAAACGCGCGTGGAGTTCACGAGTTTGCAAAATCTGCCTCTTTTGGAGTTCCACTTGAACCCGGCGCTGCACGTTGACCGCGTGATGGATGGTTCAGGGAAGAGCTTGAGCGCGACGCAGAAGAATGGCGAGCTCGCTGTGATTCCGGCTGGCCCGCTCAGTCCTGGCAGCGATATTGCATGGACCTTTACCTATAGAGGCGTCTTCGATTCGACGCCCGGTGATGCGCTTCGCCTGGTTTCTATTGGCGAACCGGTCAGCTATCTGCTCTATCGCGGAAATTGGTTTCCGGTGGTCGGCGATGGCAGCCAGCGTTTTACCGCGGAAATTCATGTGCATGCGCCAAATGGGGATCAGGTGTTCGGCAGCGAATCCGCCGGATCGCCGCACCCGGACGCGAACGGACAGACCGTCTTCGACTTCAACTGGCCTCACCCCGGTTTTCCGGGAACCGTGATTGCGGGTAAATTTCAGCCGCCGGTGAAGGTCCCTGGCTCGCACATCCGCGTGTATCAAATCGCGCATGAATCTGCCATGAAGAGCGACGCGGGGCAGCCTTCAGCGCAGGCGATTGCCGCGACCGCCGCCAAGCAATACGACGAGATGGCTGCGCAATTTGGCCCAACCGAAACCGGCGTATTGAAACTCGTGGAGTTGCCGGACGATACGCTTCCCGCAGTCTCTGCGCCGGAGATCGGAGCGATTGCCGCCGGTGAGCTCCAAACGTCCGACTACGCTCGGCTACTGGTGAACACCATCGCACATCAATGGTGGGGAGAAAATGTCAGTGCGGCATCGCCAAACGATGCATGGATCACGAACGGCATGTGTCGATATACCGAGCTCCAATACCTCAGTCGCACGGCTGCGCCTGCGGTCGCTGCCGACGCAATCCTGAACGTTTCCGCCAGTGCGCTTGCGTTCAACAATGTTCCCCTGGCCGATGCGGCTCGATATCCGGAATTTTCTCGTGAGTTTGAGGCGATGACTTACGACAAAGGCGCGATGATCCTGCGCATGCTGCGATGGCAGATTGGCGATGCAGCGTTCCAACAGACGCTACGCGAGGTTTTGTCGCAGGCGGACAAATCCATCTCCTCGACAAAGTTTGAACAGATTGCCGAGACGGCGTCCCACAAAAATCTGCGACCGTTTTTTGTTCAATGGCTGAATAACACGGGCGCGCCGACGCTCCAGGATAAGTGGACTCTTTACCGGCTGGGCAACAACCAGGGATTCCGCACCATGGGTGAAATTGACGAGGATCTGGATCTGTTTGAGATGCCGGTCGAAGTACGGGTGGAGACCGAGGGCAAGACGGTCACAAAGCGGGTGGACGTGATGGGGCCGCAGACCCAGTTCACCATTGATACGTTTGGGATTCCGCGCAAGGTGTCGCTCGATCCGCAGCGCTTGTTGCTGAGAAACGACGACGTCTTGCAGGTGCGAGTCCATATTCTGCGTGGGATGGCGAAAGCGGCTGCAAGCGATGATGCGGGAGCGATCGCGGAGTATCGCGCGGCGCTGGCGCTCGACGCGATTAGTTCACTGGCCAGCTATCGCCTGGGAGAGATTTATTTTCGTCAACGGAACTATCAAGCTGCGGAGGACGCGTTTCGAGCGGCATTGAACGGCGATGGCATTCCCAAGTGGATTGAGGTGTGGAGTGAGCTGCAGTTGGGAAGAATCTTCGATGCCTCTGGACAGCGCGACCGCGCCATCAACGAATATCGTGAGGCGATCGAAACCCACGACGATACCTCCGGCGCTGTCACGCTGGCGAGCGATTCTCTGCAACACCCGTATGTGCCGCCAACCGGGGCCATACGTTAGATCGCTCGCGTTGTCGCTATTTTTGGTCTTCCAGGGCGGCGAGCACGTCCTCCATGGTTGGCTCGACCTGCATCATGTAGTCGCGAACGCGCTTTCGTTCCTCCGGAGGCAGGGAGGGCAGCACCACCAGCAGGCGACGCAGCGTGGTGCCGATATCGTCGGCGTAGTTCATCATGCGGATGGCTTCTCCAGTTAGGGGCATCGGTTCTCCTTGGAAATAGATGGATGCTGTTATTGTAAGCCGTCCGAGCGGCGCGGCGAGGGCTGAAACCTGAGTGGCCAGGGGATCAACATCACATCGCTATCGTGCGATTTGAACCGCCTGCGCCTACCCGCCCGACTCACAACCTAGGTGGATTCGCCAGACCCGTTAGCGATGGGCTCGGCGAGCGGCTCCGCCATAGCAGCATGGTCAGGATCGACCCAGCCGTCGCGATCCGTCGCCTCGGTCAAAGCCGCCAGCTTTTCGGTGATCCACGGCTGCAAGGCATCCTGCCGATAACGCCAAGACCAATTTCCCTCGGGCTGCGCCGGCGTGTTCATGCGAGCCTCACTGTCCAGTTGCAGCACGTCTTGCATGGGGAACAGGGAGAGCCGCGCGACTGACGCGGCGGCGCTGCGCATCATGGCCCAGACAATTCCATCATCTCCCGGGTGAATGTAGGCGGCAACGGCGGCCCGCTCCGTTTCGTTGGTCTGGCGCCACCAGCCAAGCGTGGTGTTGTTGTCGTGCGTGCCGGTATAGATGACCATGTTTTCTTCACAGCGATGCGGCAAATGAATATGTGCCCCGCGGTCGCTGAAACCAAATTGCATGACTCGCATTCCGGGCATGCCGAAGGTCTTGCGCATCCGCTCCACTTCTGGAGTAATGACGCCCAAGTCTTCCGCAATCAGCGGCAGGTCGCCGAGTTCTTTGTACACATGCGAAAACAGTTCGGTACCGAGCGCCTTCATCCAGCGGCCGCGAATAGCCGTTTGATCCTCGGCGGGAATGGCCCAGTAGGATTCGAAGCCGCGAAAATGGTCGAGCCGCAGCAGGTCGCAAAGCGCCAGAGCGCGGCGAAAACGCGCCACCCACCAGTCAAAATTGGAACTTGACAGCACGTCCCATCGATAGAGAGGATTACCCCATCGCTGGCCGGTGGGGCTGAAATAATCGGGGGGAACACCGGCAACATGGAGAACATTCTTGTTCTCGTCGAGCTCAAAAATTTCCGGCCGCATCCAGACGGCCGCACTGTCGTAGTTGACGAAGATTGCCATGTCGCCGATGAAGCGAATCTTTCGGTCGGCGCAGTAAGCACGCAACTGCATCCACTGTTCCTGAAAGAAGAACTGGATGACCTTCTGCACGCTCCGCTCGCGATCATGCTCAGCACGAAATTTCTCCATCGCATCGGGAACGCGATGGACATATTCGACCGGCCAGGCAGACCAGATGGAACCGTTGAACATGGCCCGAAGGATGGTGAAGCTTACGTAGCCTTCCAGCCAGTGCTGATTGTCGGCACAGAAAAGGTCAAATCGGTCGCGTGCTTGGCTTGGTGCCCGATTAAGAAAGTTCGCAGCTGCCTGCTCCAGCAACGGACCCTTGCACGCCGAGGCTTTTTCGAAATCTGCAGTGCCTTCTGGGCCGGGAAGGCTGCCCAGGCAATCGCCCGCAAGCCAACCTTCTTCGACCAGTTTTTCAAT
>JAJXZK010000395.1:0-10292 GCA_021780095.1 Acidobacteriota bacterium
TGGATCGGAAATGTTGAATCCCGCGAGCGTTCGCTTGTCCTGGAACAGGGCATCGTCCTCAAGGATCGCGGGCGGCTGGTCGTCATACCACTGGATGTTGGCACCGTAATCAGCGGCTTCGCGGGCGGGATCGGAGATGGTAGAAACATAGTCGAGGCCGAACATTTCTGCAGTCTTGATCTGCGCGGCCGTCATGAGATTGTGATCGCGAACGTAAGCGCCGTAGCTGACTCCAAGAACATCGGCGGCAAACATCATCGTGATCGGCATGCAGGGAAGGCGATCGACCTTCTGCCCGTGAAGAAGCGCAAGGATTCGTTCTCGACCCGTCATAGATGGACGCTCATTTCGTTGATCGCAGTATAGGTCTTTGCGAGCAAATGTATCGAGATTGAGAGGCGCAGGCACCATGCGACAGTTGCGGCGTAAAGAAACATCTACTCGCAGCGCAGGAAGATTTGGTACCTGTTTTCCTCGGGAATTTACCAAAACTTCTTGCGATCCCCGCCAAAAGACTGCATAATCGTGACGAGAGACGGTACCTGCGAGCACTTATCTGTGACCCGATATAACCGTCAAGATGTATTGCGAATTCTGCAAGTGTCCGCACGCCAGCTGCAAGGCTGGGAGCGGGCTGGACTAGTCGACTCTCTCGAGACATACACCTTTCAGCAGCTTTCCCAACTCAGAAAACTTCGCATTCTATCGTCGCAGCGGATTAAGAGTTCACGCATTTCTGCGTCCGTTGCGGCAATGCAGCGCGTTTCAGGAATGAGCAATCCTCTTCTCGAAGCCGGCATGGTGTACGGCGGCAGCCGAGTGGTATTTCGCCATGAAGGCGCGATTGTTGATCCATTGTCGAGGCAGTTGGTTTTCGATTTTGAGGGACAGAATCCAGAGCGTGTCTGTACCGTGGTTGGGGAAGTCGCACACCAGAGGTTTCGTGAATCGCAAGCCGCGGAGCTTTTTTACGAAGCCGTCAGAATGGAAGATGAGCAGGGCCTGCTGGGGCGGGTGATTGAGTTATACCAGCGCGCGGTGGAACTGCATCCCGGGCACGCGGCCGCCCTGATTAATCTGGGGACAATTTACTACAATCAGCGGCAATATCTGCAGGCGGAGCAGGTCTATCGCCGAGCCACCGAGGCCGACCCGAACTATGCGCTGGCATTTTTCGACCTGGGAAATGCGCTGGACGAGCTGCAGCGCCTGACCGAAGCGATTGATGCCTATAAAGCCGCCATACGAATTATTCCCAGGTACGCGGATGCCCATTACAACCTGGCGCTGGCGTATGAACGTACCGGGGAGCATCGCCGTGCGTTGCCGCATTGGATGACCTATAGCAAGCTCGATCCGACCGGACCGTGGTCGAACCATGCCCGAGGCCAGGCCCGCCGACTCATCGAGGCTGACCATCTTTTCATCGTGGCCCGCCGCTAGGCGACCATTACGCCGATCGCGAGTAGGCCTGCTGCAATTTCCAAATAAGATAGGGCAGCGCTGTGATGGTGAAGAGGATTGCGGCATGAACCAGGCCGTATGGATGGCCCCCCTGAGCGGACGGAGCAAGGGTGAAGCTCATTCGGATATGTCCCAGTCCGCCAGGAACGGCTGTGCGACCTGCCTGCACCCCCGAAGCGCCCCCGATCAACGCGATCAGAAGTAATCCGACAGCGGGCCAAATCGCCTTCAATCGTTGACGGCCAGCGATGATGCCAATTCCCCAGCCGACAAGTAGCGGCGCGAAGAAGTAGATCGCCTTGCCGAGTTGAAAATAGACATTCGCGGGATCGAAGAGTCGGAAATGTCCGGTGCCAAACGGAGTCTCGGCTCCGGGCAGGAAAATCTGCCAGCCCGACCACAAAATGAAGAGGGCAGTCGACCACGCCGCAGTCAGCAGCAACACTGGCGCGAAACTGAACATTGCCCACGGCGCACGAGCGCACCATGACTGAAACTGGCGCTGCTCGATCATCGCTTTGGCCAGGGAATCCGCGCTTCCAAGCCGGGCGACTGCCGCCGCTTCCGCGTCCTCCACGCTGCGTCCTGCATCCATCTCCTCTGTCCGCAGGTCTGCGAAATGTTCTGTGAGTTCTCTCAGGTACCTGCGCACGTGTCTTGGCGCGACGCCGGCATGGAGCAATTGTTCGCGAAGATCACGAAATTGCTTTGGCATGGTGTCCTCTCATGAGCATGGATTGAATCGCTGTAGCCAGGTTGTTCCAGGTTTGCGACAGAGCGGCAAGGCGGCGCGAACCCACGGTTGTCACGGAATAATAAATTCGGCTTCGACCGTTCACAGTTTTGCGTTGAGATCGCAGGGCTCCGTCCTGCTCCAGGCCATGCAGCACCGGATATACCACTCCTTCTCCGACGGCAATCACACCATCTGTGCGTTGGCGGATGGCTTGCACTATCTCATAGCCGTACATCTCCTTCTGCTGCAGCAGCCGGAGAATCAAAAGCTCCGGAACGCCGTTCATGAAATTCGGATTGGTGTCTCGCGCCTTCATTGAGGCACATCATACCTTGCGGTTCGAGGTGTTGCAAATCCATCTCCCATTTCGTCAGCTCCGATCGTCAGGGCGGACCTGAATCCAAGATACGATTGCCGCGCTTGCTAAAATTGAATTTGTCATGCCCGCCACCTCGACCCTTTCTCCTGGAGTTCTTGCGAAGTATGAGCCGGTCATCGGACTGGAAGTTCACGTCCAATTGCTGACGGAAACGAAAGCTTTTTGCGGTTGTTCGAGTCGCTTTGGCTCCGCGCCCAACACGCAAGTGTGCCCGGTTTGCCTGGGACTACCCGGAGCGCTGCCGGTATTGAACCGGCGTGCAGTGGAATTTGCCACGCTGGCCGCGATGGCACTGAATTGCCGGATCAACGAAATTTCAATTTTTGCGCGCAAGAATTACTTCTACCCCGACCTGCCGAAGGGCTACCAGATTTCGCAGTTCGACAAACCGTTGGGTGAATACGGCTGGATCGATGTGCCTGCGTTCGGGGGGACAAAGCGCATCGGAATCACGCGGCTGCACATGGAAGAAGACGCCGGCAAGAGCATGCACGATGGGTTCCATGACTCACGAGACAGCACTTACATCGACCTGAACCGGTGCGGCACGCCGCTGGTGGAAATTGTCAGCGAGCCCGACATTCGCTCGGCGGACGAGGCGTACGAATATCTGACGCGCATCAAGGAGATTCTGCTGTACACGGCGGTGAGCGATTGCAACATGGAGGAAGGCTCGCTGCGATGCGATGCCAACGTCAGCGTGCGGCTCAAGGGTTCGGAGAAGTTCGGCACCAAAGCGGAAGTGAAAAATGTGAACAGCTTTCGCTTTGTTCGCGCGGCGCTGGAGTATGAAATCGAGCGGCAGATTGAAGTAATCGAGGGAGGTGGGCGCGTGGTGCAGGAGTCGCGATTGTATAACTCCGCCGAAGGCCGCACCTACTCGATGCGTTCGAAGGAGCAGGCGCATGATTACCGATATTTCCCCGACCCAGACCTGCCGCCGCTTGTGGTGGGTCAAGCCTGGCGGGAAGAGATTCGCGCCAACATGCCCGAGCTTCCCGAAGCGCGCCGCGAACGCATGATTGCGGAGTACGAAATTACCGTGCAGGACGCGCAGGTGTTGACCAGCAGCCGCGCTTTCGCCGATCAGTTTGAACAGGCCGCCAAAGCTGCCAAAAGTCCAAAGCGTGTGGCCAATTTGGTGCAGGGGGAACTACTAGGACGGCTGAAAGCAGCGGGCTTGGAATTGGCGCAATCGCCCATTTCCATGCAGGGCATTGCCCGGGCCGCGGATTTGGCGGAAAGCGGTGCTCTTTCCAGCAAGATGTTGAAGCAGTTGTTCGATCGCTGCTTCGAGACCGGGGAAGACTTTGGGGTCGTCTATGAGCGCGAGAAGCCGCAGCAGATCAGCGATTCCGGCGCTCTGGAGGCGATGATTGACGAAGTAATCGCTGCCAATCCGAAGCAAGTGGAGCAGTACCGCGGCGGCAAAAAGACGGTCTCCGCATTCTTTGTGGGTCAGGTGATGAAGTTGTCGAAGGGGCAAGCCAATCCCGCGCTGTTGAATGAGCTGGTCACCAGGAAACTGGATGGCTGAGAGTTCGCCAACAGCGGAAGTGAGGGAAGTGGCCGCGATAGATTCCGGAGCGAATCGCCTTAGAAAAATAGAGGAATTCTTCGCCTATTCAGTTCTATATTCGGAATTGGTCGACTTTCTGCCATGGGTGCGATGCGGGAAACGCTGGAATGTTTCTAGACCGCCCTACGCGATCTCGTCCACATCAGGTTTTCCGATCACGTCCATAGCAAGCGGAATGGTCGTGATGGCCCCAACAAACACCAAGGCCCACCCGGCGGCCTTCCGCTGATCGTCGTCCAGTCTGGTGGAAAGAAGTAGTCCGAGCCCCACGCCCAGCATGACGCGCGTTCCAGCGAGCAGCATGATTTCGGCAAGTGTGAACTTACGTTCGATCATGCCTTCAATCTACTCGTTTTCCCTCAACGACGTCGCACACGTTGAAAACTCCAGGTAGCGGTGGCTCCGGAGTTTTCGTTGTGCCGGATTCAGGGGGAATCTTCGGCTACTCTATTGCCTCAGAAAATAGAAAATCCTTCGGCCAATCGGTTTTGTAGCCGGACTCGCGTAGCAGGCTGCTGAGTTGCGCCCAATGACGCATGGCATGGAGCTGAATATGCGCAAAGAGCTTGCGCCGGGAGGCATGCAGGGTTCCCGCGGAGACGGTTTGCAGCGGGATCACTTCAAGCAGCGCAGCGTCGTTGGCGGATGAGAGAAATTTGCGAAGATTCTGCGTCGCATGCGCATGGACGGCCATTAAATCGTCCAACGAGCCAACAGGAATTGCATCGTAGGATGCCACTTCTTCGCCGAGGAGCCGTTGCGAATGTCTCAGCTCCACGGCAAATATGTGTTTCAGCAGCCCGCGAACCGTGCCGCTGTCATAAATCGCGCAGGGAATGTCGAGCGCGGCAGGGTTAGTTGCGAGCCATGCCTGCCATTTTTTCGTTGCGGCTTCGTTATCCGCTAGCAATTCTTCCAGCGTGATCGCGGCAGTCGTCATACTTTCTCCTTGGTCTTCTTCAGGGCGCGATGAGCAATGTCGCGTCGAAAATATATGCCGTCAAAGTGAATCTTCTTTAAAGCCTCATAGGCCCGATCGCATGCCGACTCCAAGGTGTCCGCCACCGCAGTGACTGCCAGAACGCGACCTCCAGCCGTGACAATATTGCCGTCTCGCAACGCCGTGCCGGCATGAAACACGGTGACACCTTCTGTAGTCGCAGCCTCATCCAATCCAGTGATTGTGTGGCCCGTCTGCACACTTCCCGGATATCCTTCGGACGCAGCAATCACAGTGACGGCTGGTTCGGTGCGCCACTGCAGTTCGACCTGATCCAGGCTGCCGTCGACCGCTGCCTCCATTGCCTTCAACAATTCATCGTCGACCAAGCGAGGAAGAATCGCTTCGGTTTCGGGATCGCCAAAGCGCGTGTTGAATTCCAGCAGCATGGGACCGCGAGCCGTCATCATCAGTCCGCAATAGAGAACGCCACGAAAGGGCGCACCTTCCGCAGCCATGCCATCGATGACTGGCTGGGCGATATGGTGCACCAGCCAGTCGCGCATCTCCGGCGCCAGCAGCGTGTCAGTCGAATAGGCGCCCATGCCGCCGGTGTTCAGGCCAGTATCGCCCTCGCCGATTCGCTTATGATCCTGAGCCGCAACAAGGGGGAGAACATGCGTACCATCTGCAAATACAAGCCATGATATTTCATCACCTGTAAGAAATTCTTCAAGAATAACTTGATGCTGCATGTCGCCTAAAAGCTGGCCGGTTAACATTTGCTTCGCGATGGTCTCCGCTTGCTGTTTTGACTCGCAAATGACGACGCCTTTGCCAGCCGCGAGACCGTCGGCTTTCACCACAATGGGAGCGTGGAAGTGGGCAAGTGCGTCTGGCAACTCGTCGGCGGAACTGCAAACGGCGTAGTGGGCGGTTGGCAAGTGATGGCGATGCATAAATTCCTTGGCAAACACTTTGCTGGTTTCCAGCATCGCAGCGCGCCGTGTAGGGCCAAAGACCCGCATGCCCCGGCGAGAAAGTTCATCCACCAGGCCCAGGCTCAATGGAACTTCCGGACCGACCACGGTGAGGTCGGGTTGTTCGGCGATCGCCACCCGAACAAGGTCATCTACGTCTTTCTGGTTCACCGGAACACAACGGGCAAGCGCGGCGATTCCGCCGTTGCCGGGCGCACAAACCACTTCCTCCACACGGTGTGATCGGGCGATGGCCCAAACCAGTGCGTGTTCACGGCCGCCGCCGCCGATGACAAGAACTTTCATGCGTGCCTTCGCTCCTTGGTATAAAAACAGGGTATCAGTCCCGTGCGGTGTGCGGCGTTGACCCAGACATGGAAAGCCTGCGAGATGGAATGTCATGGACGATCCACATAATTTGCGGCGATTTATTGAGGCGCAACAGCCCATGTACGCGCAGGTGTGCGCGGAGTTGCGGCAGGGAAGGAAAACCAGCCACTGGATGTGGTTCATTTTTCCCCAAATTCGTGGCCTGGGTTCCAGTGAAACCGCGCAGTATTTCGCGATTGCGAGCGCCCAGGAAGCGGCTGACTATGCGGCGCATCCGGTGCTGGGACTGAGGCTGCGAGAATGCACCGGCCTTGTTTTGCAGGCCGAAAACAAATCGGTCGAACAGATCTTTGGCTATCCGGACAATCTGAAATTTCATTCTTCGATGACGCTGTTCGCCCGAACGGCTGAAGAGAACCAGGTGTTCCTCGATGCCTTGAAGAAGTATTTTTCCGGAAAGCTCGATCCACAAACATTGGCGCGGCTGTAGCTGGTTACACTGAAAAATGGCGCGTGGCGGCTAACTTACTGCTGCCCGCTGCCACCGGTGGGAGATGTCGTCCGCATGGTGGCTTCTCCGTTCCTTGCCATCGCAAGGGAGGGAACCCGACGATATCGTAGGTGCTGGAAGCGATACCGATATTTGCTTTTTCAAACCCGTTAAGAATATCGCCACTGATGTGGTCTTTCAGGCTACGAATGGCGTGGGTACTGCAGAGGAAGCGAATTGTCAGTTCTCCCCCATTATCGGTGATGCGCAGAAGCACGCGCGGCTCCAAGTCGGGCGCTTCAATAAAGTAGCGGCGATGCAGCCGTTCCAGCTTCCGATCATTGGTCCACGCGGAGAACTTCCTTCTGAACCGGTAGGTTGCGGATGCGCCCGCGCCAGATGCGCCAACGATGTTTGCGGTCGATGCATGAAATGGATATACAGGGATGGGGAGACGTGAGATGAGATCCGTTCGCATCGCAATGCTGGGCTCAGGGTTTGTGGCCGATTTTTATATGCAGGGCCTAGCGGACGTACCGCATCAGGAAGTGGCTGTGAACTATTCCCGCGGTGCGACTCGCGCAGAAGCCTTTGCTCGCAAATGGAACATCCCGCAAAGCTCCACGACTATCGAAGCGCTGATTGCGCGCGACGATTTGGATCTCTACATCATTGCGCTGCCGAATCAAGAGCATCTGCAAACCGGGCTGAAGCTCGCGAATGCGCGGCGAAATCAGGTTTGCACCAAGCCGCTGGGGCGAAACGCTCAGGAGGCGGGCCAGTTGCGCGACGCGGCTGAGGCTTCCGGTGCATTGCACGGCTACGCTGAGACGGAAGTGTTTGCTCCGGCAGTCGTGAAAGCGCGGCAAATGATTGAGAGCGGAGCGCTAGGCAAAGTACTGTGGGTGCGTTCGCGAGAAGCCCATAGCGGACCGCACAGCGCACATTTCTGGAATGTGGAACTGACCGGCGGCGGCGCGATGCACGATCTCGGTTGTCACTGCATTGAGGCGGCACGCTATTTCTTCGGCAAGCAAGACTCAGTGACTGAGGTGATGGCCTGGGGCGCCACGTTCGTGCATGGCGATAAAACCAAGGGAGAAGACAATGCGCTGTTGATGTTGAAATTTGCCAGCGGGGGCATTGCGCATTGCGAACTGTCGTGGACCACAAAAGGCGGGCTCGATCTGCGCAATGAAGTGCATGGCACGGAGGGTTCCATCTTCACCGATGTGACGCGGATGACGCCGATCTCAAGCTTCACGACGAAGTCGGCCGGGTACGTGGTTGAGAAGGCGGAGATGGATATTGGCTGGACGCGACCCTTGCCGGACGAAGCCTTTACGTACGGGTATCAGGCGGAGATGAAGCATTTCGTCGAATGTGTGCGCGATGGGCGCCAGCCACGCGAGACCTACCAGGACGGCTTTATTGTGAATTGCATTCTGGATGCGGGCTATCGCGCGATGCGCGAAAAATCGTGGGTAGCGGTGAGCTATGAGTGAGAAGCGCGCGCCACTGCGGAAAAATTCTGCAAGCGGCCCCTTCCGCTAATTGACCCACATATTCGCTTCGTCGATGTATTCGGTCAACGTCGCGGTGCCGTCGCTTACAGGCGTCGCATCCAGTTGGAACTGAAATCCGCTGACGGAATGCCAGCCGGGATGAATCGGTCCTGCGGCCTGAGACAAATTCAAATCGTAGGTGGTTCCGTTCAGCGTCATGGAGTCGTAGTAGAGGCACTCGGTCCCTCCGCAGGCGGTGTCGCCAATCACGCGGTGGTCCGTAAACTGCAGATGATTCCAAGCGCCGAAGTTTGGCCCGGTGGTCACGTTGGTATCGATCCAGCGACCTGTCGCCTCATTCCATATCTGCCATTTTCCTCTACGCTGGTTCCACTGCACTCCCCACATAATGTTCAGTTGTTGTGTGGCGTCGAACAGGAACGCGTCGTACTCCAGCGCGGCCACGTTGGAGGAACTAACCGGGTAGGCCCAGAAGTCGGTGTGCATTTGCGTGCAGGTATCGCAGCCCGGCGTCTTATACGGCCACAGAATGTCCGTGTAGGAATTCTTCGAATCCACCGTCTCCGTCAGCATCATCGAAGCCCCGTCGACTGAAGGATTAGCGTTGTTGATGGTCTGGTTGGCCGAAACTGGAATGCCTTTACCGCCCGGATGACACTCCGGCATGGCGCATGTGCTCCAGTGGCTCAAGGTGTCGTCTGCATTATTCACTACGATTTTGCTTCCGTGGCCAGGCAAATTCTTTCCAGACCCGGTTGTGAGGGGAAGTGTTCCATCCTGCTGAACGGCAGTGCTGGAGGCTGCTCCGCTGTGGAGGGCTCCGGCACGCGGCCCAACTAGAACGACAGCGACGATGGCGAGCACAATAGGAGAAATGCGCATAGATATGAGGATACAGCCGGGTTGGATGTCGCATCCGCCGTCTCGGATGTACCGCTGCGGTGCTCATTTGGGCAGCATCGTGGCTTGGCGGACAGCATCAGAGAGGGGCTCAGGCCAGATCTTCGGGTCCCACAGAAGGCTCGGGCGCATCCGCCTCCGCCAGCAATGCATGCAAATCAAGGGGGCGCGTCACCATAGCCAACTCACCGTTTGTAGTCCGCGGCCATTGTTCCGCGGGCAGGTCCCAATACATCTCAACGCCGTTGCCGTCCGGGTCGCGAAGATACAGCGCGTGGCTGACGCCGTGGTCGGCAGCGCCGTCGAGAGAGATGCTGGCGCGCAGCACACGGTGCAGGGCATCTGCAAGCTCCGCCCGTGTGGGATAAAGAATCGCCAGGTGATAGAGACCTGTTGTGCCAGGCGCAGGAGATTCGCCGCGAAGGCTTTCCCACGTGTTCAGGCCGATGTGATGGTGATATCCGCCAGCAGCCAAGAACGCAGCGCTGGCGCCAATGCGCTGCGTGACCGTGAATCCCAACACGTCGCGGTAGAAGCCGAGCGCCGATCAAGATCCGCCACCTTCAGGTGGACATGACCGATGCGGGTTTGCGGATGAATCGGCGGCATGATGGTCAGATGATATGGAAGCAAAAAAGGCGCGAAGATTCTCGCCCCGCGCCGCCTCTTTCTTATCTCTGATCGCACTCATACTGCCTCCTTGCTTCCTAAAAAGTCCAATTGTGCCGTGCGGACCGTTTGCTATGCAGCCGGGAGATTTGTCGATGCAAGGATCGCAATGTGCTCGTATGATACGACGCAAGATTGATTCACATGAAGGCCAAAATTATTGCCGCACTGCCTTTCGCTGTCACAGTCTATCTTGCAGGCGCACTTGGCATCGCGTGTTATCCGCCTTGGGTGGCTGGCACGGCTGAAAGTCCTCGTTATTTTCAGGGCTTCGCGCCGTTGTGGGACCGTAAGGTAGG
>JAJXZK010000395.1:10302-18855 GCA_021780095.1 Acidobacteriota bacterium
GTAGGGTCGATGACAAACGGTTCGGCAGATTGGTCCAGTCTTGTGCTGGAGCTCTTGGCATGGATGCTCGCAATCGCTTTTTTCCTCATGTTGAGCGTCTGCATTACAGATTTCGGCCCAAGGTTCAAGGCATACTTCGTGACAAAACCGCCTAGCAATCGAAGGAGCTATTAACGTCGCCAGATCAATTACCAGCACGAGAAAGACTAGATTAATTTAAGAATCAATGCTGATCGCAATAATCGCTAAAGAACCGGGATAACTATGAATGAGCGGACGAAAGAGATCGTTTATAGATATGACCAAAATTCAAGTAATGACGAAAGAGTTGTAGATTCGAAGGGTGAAATCCCAACGTTCAAAAGAGGGGATGTGATAGAACGGAGGGGAAAGCGATGGAAAATACAGTTTGTGGAGATTCAGCCGTTGGTTACTGATCCAAAGGGGCTGCCAATACACTGGATATATTTAGCGCCTGACGAGAACAGTGTGTCTTAAATCGCAAGGATTAGGTTTTGTGCTCCGGGTGCCCATCTTCCCCTCTTATCTCGCTCAGGGGGATCCGTTTAATCGTAGAAATTCGACTCCCACTCTTCACAAAGGCACGAAGGATGGGGTAACCAGACCCTCTGAACCCACTACTTTTCTTCTGTTGGCTTCCGGCGGTACCATGGAGACAGACGGCTGCACGCTGTCGATGCCTATGCTCTTTGTGCCCAAGGTTCTTTTCCTGAAACGCTGGCACCGCGGGAAACCCGACCGCGGGTAAGGGCCCATTCCTCATTCGCTATGACCCGGTCGTAGAATCATTACGATACATTCCTGACCCGTCGGGCACGGCTCTGCGTCTGCCCGCCACGCCTTTTGAGGAGCCCTATCATGAACAGTTTTCAGAGCCGGTCCGAATTGAAATCCGGCAGCCATACCTATGAAATCTTCAAACTCAGCGCGCTCGCGAAGCACGGCATCTCGCTCGAAAGTCTGCCCTACTCTCTGCGCATCCTGCTTGAAAACCTGCTGCGCCACGAGGACGGAAAAAGTGTCACGGCGGAGGACATTGAATTTCTGGCGAAATGGCAGGCGAAGGCGGAGCCGTCGCGCGAAATTGCCTACATGCCGGCGCGTGTCCTGATGCAGGACTTCACGGGTGTTCCCGCGGTCGTCGATTTAGCAGCGATGCGCGATGCCATGCACTCGCTCGGTGGCGATCCTGAGAAGATCAACCCGCTGCAGCCCGCGGAGTTGGTGATTGACCACTCGGTGCAGGTGGACCAGTATGGAACCAGCGATTCGTACCAGATCAATTCGCTGCTGGAATATCAGCGGAATGTGGAGCGGTACGCGTTTCTGAAGTGGGGACAGACGGCGTTCCATAATTTTTCCGCGGTGCCGCCGGGCATGGGCATTTGCCACCAGGTGAATCTGGAATATCTGGCGCGGGTTGTGTTCACCACGCAGCCGAACGCGAAAGGCATCGTGCAGGCATACCCGGATACGCTGGTCGGAACCGATTCTCACACGACAATGATCAACGGCCTCGGCGTGCTGGGCTGGGGCGTAGGCGGGATCGAAGCGGAAGCGGCCATGCTGGGACAGCCAGTATCCATGCTGGTGCCGCAAGTGGTGGGCTTCAAATTGTCGGGCAAGCTGCGCGAAGGAACGACCGCCACGGACCTGGTGTTGACCGTGACCGAAATGCTGCGCAAGCACGGCGTTGTTGGCAAGTTTGTGGAGTTTTACGGTGCCGGCATCAGCGAGCTATCCCTGGCCGACCGCGCCACCATTGGCAACATGGCTCCGGAATATGGCGCTACGTGCGGCATCTTCCCCGTAGATGCGGAAACGCTGCGCTACCTGAAGTTGACGGGCCGCAGCGACGAACACATTGCGCTGGTCGAGGCGTATTACAAGGAGCAAGGTCTGTTCCACACACCAGATGCGCCGGAAGCGAAATATTCTGCGACGCTGTCGCTCGATCTCGCCACAGTGGAGCCGAGCGTTTCCGGCCCGAAGCGTCCGCAGGATCGCGTCAAGTTGAGCGATGCCGCCGCGAGCTTCAGGCAGCAATTGCCTGCCTTGCTGGGTCCGCGCGCGGCTGCAAATGCCGAGCGGCAGGTACAGCGTTGGGATGGCGAAGGCGGCCATCCGTCGGCGAATGGAAACGGCAGCGCCAAGGGAGCGCCGGAGCAGGGACAAGCGGAATCGATTCACGATCGATTTGGGGTGGATGTAAACAATTATCTCGACGACGGTTCCATCGTGATTGCAGCAATTACAAGTTGCACCAATACATCGAATCCTTCGGTGATGCTGGCAGCGGGACTGCTGGCGAAGAAAGCCGTCGAAAAAGGATTGAAAGTTCCACCGTGGGTGAAGAGCTCTCTGGCGCCCGGTTCGCGCGTGGTTGCGGACTACTACGACAAGGCCGGTCTGACGCAGTATCTGGATCAATTGCGGTTCAACATCGTTGGCTATGGTTGCACGACATGCATTGGCAACTCCGGTCCGCTGCCGTCCGACGTCGCCAAGGCGATTGATGAGCACGGCCTGGTCGCGGTGTCGGTCTTGAGCGGAAATCGAAACTTTGAAGGTCGCATCAATTCCGATGTGCGCGCGAACTACCTGATGTCGCCGCCGTTGGTGGTTGCCTATGCGCTCGCTGGTCGCATCGATCACGACTTCGAACATGATGCGCTGGGTAGAGATAAACAGGGACATCCCGTGTACCTGCGGGACATCTGGCCATCGCAGCAGGAAGTTCAGAACACGCTTGCTACATCGATTGACTCGAGCATGTTTCGCAAACAGTATTCGACCGTCACCGAGGGAGACAGCAACTGGCAGAAGCTGAAATTTCCCACCGGAAAGACCTATGACTGGGAAGCTGATTCGACGTACATCCGCAAGGCGCCTTACTTCGATGGCATGAAGGCGACGCCATCCGCGGTGGAGGATATCCATGGTGCGCGCGTGCTGGCGGTGCTGGGCGACAGCGTGACGACGGACCATATTTCTCCCGCTGGCTCCATCAAACTGAACGGTCCGGCAGGGAAGTATCTGGTCGAACATGGCGTGAAGCCAGCCGACTTTAACAGCTACGGATCGCGGCGGGGGAACCATGAGGTGATGGTGCGGGGCACGTTTGCCAATGTGCGCCTGCGCAACAAGCTGGCGCCGGGAACAGAGGGCGGTGTGACGCGATTGCTGCCGGAAGGCGAACCGATGAGCATCTTCGACGCCTCCATGCGGTACTCGGAGCGGAAGACGCCGTTGATTATCCTCGCCGGCAAGGAATATGGCTCCGGTTCGAGCCGCGATTGGGCAGCGAAGGGACCGAAGCTGTTGGGTGTGCGGGCCGTGATTGCGGAATCCTTCGAGCGCATCCACCGTTCTAACCTGGTGGGGATGGGGATTCTGCCATTGCAGTTCGAGGCTGGTCAGAATGCGGAATCGTTGGGCCTGACAGGGGAAGAGGTCTACGACATTCCCGGGTTGCGCGCGATGCTGGACTTAAAGTTCGCCCATGGCCGTAAGCTGACGGTGAAGGCGAAGGCGGCAGATGGCAAAGAAAAGGAATTTACTGCGACCGTGCGCATCGATACGCCGCAGGAGATTTTGTATTATCAGCACGGCGGTATTCTGCTTTACGTGCTGCGGCAACTGGCAGGGAGGGCGTAGATCGATTTTGGTCGCAGCGACAAAAGAGCCCGGAGCGATCCGGGCTTTTTGCGCATACCGTGATGGCCGTGCCGTTGTATCGTAAGGGAATCTGCTTCTACTTTTCGGATGCCATCCCCACCAACATCGCGCTTCGATTCGCAGACATCCCCCGCAGAATCCAAGGGGCATCGTTGGCATCTGCGGCGAATTACGTCCGGTGGGTCGTGGATTCCGGAAGTCGACGGACTGCGCTTTATCGCCATCAGTTCCGTGGTCGTGTACCACATCTACGCCCAGCTACTATTGAAGAGTGGCCACCCAGTGGCGGTGCAGGTGCGGTATGCATGGCTTGGCACTGCGATGGGCAATGGCGATCGGGGAGTTCGCCTTTTCTTTGTCATCAGCGGATTCATTCTCGGCCTGGGATTTGCACGGCAGCATTTGCACCTGGGCAAACCGGTCAGCTTAAAAAAGTATTTTCTGCGTCGCGTTACCCGGCTGGAACCGCCCTATATCCTGAATCTCGTTTTCTGCGCACTGGTGGCTTTCTTTTATTACAAGCAGGCGGTGGGCTACATGGTTCCTCATTTGCTGGCCAGCGTCCTGTATCAGCACAACTTGGCCTATCGAACTCCCAGCGTTATCAATGGGGTCACGTGGAGCCTGGAAGTTGAGATTCAGTTCTATATCCTGGCGCCGTTGATCGCTCTGCTGTTCCGAATCTCGAACGCAACGTCGCGGCGCTCGGTCTTTCTGGGCCTGATTGCGATCTGCGGGATTCTCCAACTCCTGTTCCACGCGAATGCCACGGTTGCCGCTCTGACCATCGCTTTTTACATGCAATATTTTCTTGCGGGAATGCTGCTGACCGATCTGTATTTGACGGTCCGTCCGCACGCCAGAACGCACTGGGCGTGGGACCTCGTCAGCCTAGGTGGCTGGCCGATCGTATTCCTTGTGTCGCGGGATTTTGTGTGGTTTCACGCGATCTTGCCGTTCCTGATCATGCCTCTGTACATCGCTGCATTTCAGGGGGTGATTTTTCGGAGGTTTTTCAGCAATTTTTGGATCGCTGTCGTCGGGGGCATGTGCTATTCGATCTACCTGTGGCATTTCTTCACGATCGGGGTATTTTTCAAGCTGACCCGGCACCTGATCGTGTTCCACGATTTTCTGCTGAATTTCAGCGTGCAGGGGGTTGCACTGGGGATCCCCATTGCAGCGGTCAGCCTGCTGGCTTATGTGATGGTTGAGAGGCCGTGCATGGATCCCGCCTGGCCGCAGAAACTTTGGCAAATGTTGACGGGCCGGGGAGTTACATAGAGGTCAGCACAATGAAAAAGGCTCGGAGGGGATCCGAGCCCTGCTTTCGAAACTTTGTATCGGTGCCTATATGCCGACGCCGTATTCCACAGGATTGCTGCCGTTGTCACCCGCGTGGGAATAGAAATCGTACGGGGTACGATGATTCAGCAAGTAGCGGGCACGAAGGTTGCGTCCAACGTAGATGCCAACGGCTACAGCACCGGTCGCCACTGAAGCCCAGCCAATGATGCGAACCCAAGGGTTTTTCGTCATGCAAGCACTCATTTTCATCATCTTTTTCGGCCCAACCTTCCTTTGAGGCTGCTCCTGCCCGATCAGTCGTAAGCTGAGGCGCCGCATGCCAAAATCTTATCGCAAATCCGTTACACTGGGGTGTTCCTCGATTAAGAATCGGAGAAAATGTACTTACTTTGGTACATGTCGAATTTTATGCGGAACTGGTCGAAAGGGTTGGATGGCGGCGATTCTATTTTTCTTCCGGCGCAGGATATTGCTCGACCCGCTGCAGCAATTCCAGCTTTTTTCGTGGCGGCAGAAAACTAGCTTCAATAGAATTCCCCGCCAATTCGCGGAGATGCTCCAGCGTCAGGTGAAACTCGGTGTGCGCCAGGCAATATTCTGAACAGAGATCGCTGCCAAATAACGCCGGATCGTCCGAATTGAGCGTCACCATCAAGCCATTCTCAAAATATTCGCGCACCGGGTGATCCTCGAGACGCAGACAACATCCCGTGCGCAGATTGCTGGTGATGCAAATCTCGACGGGCACCTGCTTGGTAGCCAGAACCTCAATCAATTCGTGATCCTGACTGGCCGAAAGCGCATGGCCGATCCGTTCCGTGCCGATATTAAGAGCCGACCAGATGCCCTGCGGTCCGATTGTTTCTCCCGCGTGCGCCGTGAGATGCAGACCCTTTTGCTTCGCTTCCGCGTAGAGTTCTCGAAAGGGCTCCGCACCGGTGCGGCGTTCGTCCCCGCCAATGCCGATGCCGATGATGGAAGGGAACAGCGGCTTTAATTCCGCAGCTTTGCGGAAGACCCGCGCGGCTTCTTCAGGGCCGAAATGGCGCACGGCGTCGAAGATCCAGTACACGGAGACACCGAATTCCTTCTCACCGCGAATCCGCCCGCGCTCCATACCTTCGAACAGCGGTTCAAATTCAATCCGCCGCCAGTAGTACACGACCCCGACCGAGACATACACTTCGGCATGCACTACACCCTGGGACGCGAGTGCCTCAATCATGCGATAGGTGATCAGCTCGTAGTCGTCCGGGGTGCGCAGGCGCTCCGTGATCGCTTTGAAGGCCAGCATGAAGGCTGTGAAATCTTTGTACTGATAAAGCGCGCGAGCGGCGTCCAGCGTCAGCGGTTCAGCATCATTATGCCGGCTAAGTTGCACCAGGGTTTCGGGAGCGATGGCGCCTTCCAGATGCAGATGAAGCTCCGCCTTCGGCAGGTGGCGAACCCAGGACTGCGTATCGAATTCCGGGACGGATTTGGTCTTCGCTGACATCAGGAGTTGAGTCGCCTGCTCGAGGAAAACTCGCTGCGATGACGGCTGTAGGAGAAATAGATCAACAGTCCGATCGCCAGCCAGACAAAGAAACTCACCCAGGTAAGCATGGGCAGGCCCAGCATCAGCAGCAGACAGAAGAACACGCTCAGCAGCGGGATGACGGAGCCGCCCGGGCAGCGGAAAGCGCGGCGCCGGTCCGGTTCCTTGTAGCGCAGAATGATGACGCCAGCGGACACCAGTACAAAAGCAAACAGTGTGCCGATGTTGGACAGATCCGCGAAGGTGCCGATATCCAGCAGACCTGAGGGAAGGCCGACAAAAAAACCGGCAATCCATGTTGCGGCCGAGGGGGTGCGGAACCGCGGATGTACGCGGCTGAACAGGGAAGGCAGGAGGCCGTCGCGCGACATGGCAAACCAAACCCGTGCCTGCCCAATCTGAAAGACGAGTATGGAGGAAATCATTCCCAGGATGGCGCCAAACAGCACTACCAATTGCACCCAATGCAAAGTGGAATTGTGGTTTTCAAGGTAGAGCCGGCGAAGTGTGTTCACTACCGGCGCCGCGTCTTCCGTCAATGACTGCCAGCGGACCAGGCCGGTCAGCACCAGGGCTACGCTGACGTAGAGTATGGTGGCGACGACAAGAGTGGCGATGATTCCGATGGGAACGTCGCGCTGCGGATTTCTGCATTCTTCGGCCGCGGTCGACACGGAGTCGAAGCCAATATAGGTGAAGAAAATAATCGAACCACCCGTCAATACTCCCGACCACCCGTTGGGATAGAACGGATGCCAGTTGGATGTGTGGATGAACTGGGCGCCAAAGGTGACAAACAATAATACGGCTCCAATTTTGAGCAGCACCATGATGTTGTTCGTTTCGGCCGACTCGCGGATGCCGCGGACAAGAACCACCGTCAACAACATTACGATCAGAAATGCGGGCACATTGAAACCGAAATGCCAGCCAGGGGCATAAAGTAAATGGCCGCTCAGATCCTGCAATCCGCTGGGAAGGAAGGCCGGAGAAATCCAGCGCAGAGCGGGATGAATACCGAACCAATCCATCAACGCGACGACATGCGCCGCGAAGCCCACGCTGACCGCCATGTTGGAGAAGGCATATTCCAGGATCAGGTCCCAGCCGATAATCCACGCCACCAGCTCCCCCATAGTGACGTAGGTATAGGTATAAGCGCTGCCCGCGATTGGGATCATGGAGGCCAGCTCGGCATAGCAGAGGCCGGTAAACGCACAGACGATGGCGACCAGGACCAACGAAACCGCCAGCGCAGGACCCGCGCCCGGACGTCCAAGCGAGGCAGTGTGATGGACGAGAAAGTCCAACACCGGAGAGTTGAGAATGGAGGAAGTGTCGAAGCGCTGGCCTGCGATCGCCGTGCCGATGACAGTGAAAATGCCAGAGCCGATCACGGCGCCGATACCCAGCGCCGTCAGCGACAAAGGGCCCAGGGTCTTCTTCAGACTGTGGGCCGGATCCTCAGATTCCCGGATCAGCTTGTCGATGGATTTGGTGGCGAAGATCTGTTTTGACAGGGCTCGGCTCCTGAAATTGCATTTCGCTCAATCCATCATGGAATCGCTGGGGCCGTAGGACGGTGGCCCCGGAGAATGATGACAAGGCGATCGCGGTAGCTACCGCTTAGCTGCTCCACGGGCAAGCTTCTTCAGCTTTTGCTTATTGGAGCCGCGTGGGACCGTGCGCTTCGGCTTAGGAGCTGCCTTTTTCCGGGCTGCGCGCTTTACTTTTTTCCGTTCCGTTGTATCGGTGATTGCCTTGGTATTTGCCATTGGGTAAGAAATTCTCTCTTTTCAGATCTAAATGTTGGTGCGAATGAAAATGGAGTGGGAGACGCTTCAGACTCGCTCGAGCTGGGCGAATTTCTCCACAAGTTTTTTAATGCCGAACCGAGGAAATTGTACCGTAATCTTGGCATTTTCCCCTTCCCCTTCGCGTTTGAAGACGACTCCCTCTCCATACTTGGGATGACGAACACGCTGCCCGCTGCGAAAATCGGTTTTGCC
>JAJXZK010000337.1 GCA_021780095.1 Acidobacteriota bacterium
GGTCGACGGCGAAGTCAAGAATAAAAAAGAATTCGACATCGACGCATTGATGAAGGTGGCTCCCCTGGAAGAGCGCATCTATCGGCATCGCTGCGTCGAAGCGTGGAGCATGGTGATTCCCTGGGTGGGTTATTCGTTGTCGGAGTTCATCAAGCAATGCGAACCGCTTAGCACCGCGAAGTACGTGCAGTTCCTTTCATTCGACGATCCAAAAGAAGAGCCTGCAATCTTTAGCGTCAACCTGGACTGGCCCTATTCCGAGGGCCTGCGCATGGATGAAGCCATGCACCCGCTGACACTTTTCACCTTCGGCTTGTATGGACAGACGCTCCCGAACCAGGATGGCGCTCCTGTGCGCATTGTGCTGCCGTGGAAATACGGCTACAAGTCCGCAAAATCTTTGGTACACATTCGCTTTTTGAAACATCAGCCTCGCACCACGTGGAATGAGGCGTCGCCGCAGATGTACGGTTTTTATTCCAACGTCAATCCAGATGTGGACACCGTGCCGTGGAGCCAAAAATACGAGCGCGTGATCGGCGCGCCCTTCTGGAAGGCCCGCCAGCCTACGGTGCTGTTCAATGGCTATGGAGACCAGGTCGCGGGTCTGTACAAGGGGATGAACCTTCGCAACGACTACTAACTTCCCTATGTCCAATCGCGCCATCGTCATTCTGAAATTCGTAGTCTTCCCCGCATGTCTCATTCCATTCGGCGTGCTGGTCTACGAAGGGTTCACCAACACGCTGGGCCCGGATCCTGTGGCGACGATCACCCACACCACTGGCTTCTGGACGCTGTACTTTCTGCTCATCTCACTGGCAATTACACCCATCCGCCGATTGAGCGGCAGACTGGTGTGGCTGATTCGCTTTCGGCGCATGCTCGGACTGTTTGCCTTCTTCTACGGCACGTTGCACCTGACGACGTGGGTATGGCTTTACTCCAACTTTGACGTTCATGCCATGTTGCATGACACTGCGAAAAGACCCTTCATCACCGTAGGCATGACGGGATGGGCTTGCCTGCTGCTGTTGGCCGCGACTTCCACTGCGTGGTCGATTCGCAAGTTTGGCGGCCGGCGTTGGACAATGCTGCACCGACTGGCGTATGTAGCCGCGATCGCAGGCATCGCCCACTACTGGTGGCTGGTCAAACCCGGCGTGCATAATCCGTGGAAAGTAACTGCGATCCTCGCCGTGCTATTGCTGGCGCGCGTCGTGTGGCAGGTGAAAGAAGCGGCACGCAAGCGCAAAGTCGCCGTCGCTGCCTAGTTCGCCTGGAGAGCTTCATCTACTGGCGAGCATGGCGCCCCACCGCTTCGCAGTTCGATGACTCTTCGCACCGGTTCGTAAGTCATGCGGTGCAGCGGACACGGCCCATGCTCAGCAAGCGCTCGCAAATGTTCTTCCGTACTGTAACCCTTGTGCGAAGCCAGGCCATACTGCGGATATTCCTCGTGGTAGCGGCACATCCATGCATCCCGGTACACCTTGGCGATAATGGAAGCCGCGGCGATCGAAATGCTGATCGAGTCGCCGTAGATTATCCCCTTTTGCATACATGGCGTATCGAGGTGCTCGGCGTCGATCAGCAGAAAATCCGGCTGCGGAAGCAATTGAGCGATGGCCGACAGCATTGCCTGATGCGACGCGCGGCGAATGTTGATGGCATCGACGGTGGCCGCGTCCGCAAAGCCAATTGCCACGGCAATCGCTTTGCTCCGGATGATACCGTCCAGCCGCTCGCGCTCCTCCGGCAGCAATTGTTTTGAATCTCGCACGCCGCGAATGCGCGTTTTCTCTGGCAGAATCACAGCCGCAGCCACTACCGGCCCAAACAGCGACCCACGTCCGACTTCGTCCACACCGGCAATCGCTGTTGCTCCCATTTGCCGCGCTGCACGCTCGTGCTTGTCGCCGCAGACCAGGGCGCGCAGGCGTCGCATCTTCTCTGCCTGCTTGGAAAGCGGCTTCTCCTCAGGAGAGCGGGTATGATTCTTCACTGGCATCTACAGCGAGTCTATCGCTACCGCCGCATGTGGAGAACGCGGAAACATTCTGCATCTCTGCGGTGAAATGGCGATCGGCACCGCCTAATTTCCATCTGCACGCTGCCAGACCGTGTTCGGCTCAATCGCATCCACCAGTGACACCACCTTCATGCTGCTTTGCAACTCCGCAAGGCTTGCCGTGCTATGCACAGCGATGGCCAGTGACTCTCCCGGCAGCAGGTCGATGTAGTTGTCAGAGAACTTTGCGTCGTGATCTCCGAAGGTCACGTATACGTCCCGCGCCAGCACCTTCGAAGATAATCGCACTTCGTACGCGCCGTTTGCTCGGATCAAATGGCTCGTAATCTCCGCGACAGGAAGATGCACGTCCGGTGTCAGCGCAAGATACATCAGGTTGCTGGAAACCTGCTTGCCATCCACCGTCAAATCCATCGCTGCCACTGTCTCTGCTGCATCGGAATAGGTCTGCGTGGGAAGCTGCACATAGACGTTGCTCGACAGCGCTGGAATCGTGATGCTTTGCGTCTGAGTATGCAGCACCGTTCCGTCGAATTTCATCACTCGCACGCGAAGGCTCGCAGTGTTTGGCGTCATCTGATCGGACACCACCGATACATTCAAGCTTCCATCCTTGAGTCTCGATGAGACCAGCAGCGGACTGTAGAACCGCCGGGAATAATATTGCAGCGCTTTCCATCGGCCGTAATAGTCGATGCTCGATGGAGAGACCACGGGCCAGCAATCATTCAGCTGCCAGAAGATGGAGCCCATGGTGCGCGGCATGTCTCGGCGCAGGTGCTCGGCCACCACCTTGATAAATTCCGCCTGCACCACTTGGCTCGCGTATACAAGCGAAGTGAAATCCTTTGGCTGGCCATAATATTGCCGAATGTAATCCAGCATGGTCGCATAGCCGGCCGGATCTTTCTGATGCACGGTCATCACCGGCGTAGATGTGCTGGTGCGATCCTCCGGCAGCGTGAAGGCATCGATGGTCCGCATTTCCGGCATGGATTGAAATCCGTATTCGCTGACGAATCGATAGTGGCGATCCTCTTCGCTGCTGAAAGGCGCTCGCGGAAGCAGGTTTGTTGAGGTCCAGACACTGTAATCATGCGTGTCTCCGGACTCTTCATTGCCGCCGACATCATCGCCATCCTCCAGCACGCGGTAGTTCATGGCCTTAGTTTCTTCGTAATCGCCGCTCGGACTGCTGGGCCAATACGCCGCGCCCGGATCGTACCGGGCTACCAGTGTCGGGATAATTCCGCTGAACACCGTCAAATAGTCCTGCCACATTTGCAGCCGCGCAATCTGTGTGACATGCAGACTGTCCTGCAGAAAATTGTTTTCCTGTTCGTTATTGCCGCACCACAGCACGATGCTGGGATGATTCCGCAATCGTTTCAGCTGATCTTCCACTTCCTGCGCAACATTCTGCTTGAAGGAATAGGTTCCCGGCTGCCATGGATTTCCGAACATGAAATCCTGCCAGACCATAATTCCCATCTCGTCGCATAGCTCATAAAATTCCTCGGTTTCGTAATAACCGCCGCCCCAGATGCGAATCACGTTCATGTTGGCATCCTTGGCGGACTGCAGGATGTCGCGAATCTGCGCCACCGGCACGCGGCTGGGAAAGCTGTCGAATGGCACCACATTGGCGCCCTTGGCGAAGATCGGAATTCCATTCACGACAAACTCGAACGACCGTCCCCATTTGTCAGGCTCGCGGCGAAGCTCCACCGAGCGAAGTCCGGTCCGCACATCCGAGGTGTCTTGAAGCTCTCCCCGGACCGCCACCCCCGCGTGAAACGCGTACAGTGGCTGACTGCCGTATCCCGCTGGATACCACAACTCCGGATGGTCAATCGTGATCGGCAGTTCCACATGGTTGACCCCCGCATGCAGCTCCGTCGTCTGCGTGGCGGTCAATTGTTTACCGTGCAGACCATAGTGAACGGTCACCGTTGCCGGCGAGTCGGCCGTGGCTGTCACCTCCACTTGAGCCAGCACATGGGCGGAATATTTGGTCACATCCAATTGGCGAATATTCAGGCCGGAGATACGCGCATCGTCCCACGCCTCCAGCCGCGCCGGTCGCCACACCCCGCTGGTTACAAACCGCGGCGACCAATCCCATCCATACTGGTAGGCCGCCTTGCGGATGTACCATCGCGCTTGCGTATGGGTCTGCACACGCCATGGATCCTGGTCGGCAATTTTCTCCGCGCCGCGAATGGGCGAAGCAAAAACTACCCGCAGTTGATTGTCGCCGGATTTCAAATACGGTTTCGCATTCAGTCGATACGTGCGAAACATGTTGTCGGAGGTTAGCAGCAGATTTCCATTCAGATATACCTGGGCGCAGGTGTCGAGGCCGTCGAAGACCACCTCAAACCTTTGCCGGCTCAGAAGCTGTTCGCTCACCGAAATCGTCGTGCGATATTCCCAGTCGGCGTTTTCAATCCACTGCAGTTTGTTCTCGTTGTCTCGATAGAAGGGCTCCGGGATCAGCTTGTTGCGCAGTAAATCCAGCTGCACATTGCCGGGAACCGTGGCGGGCAGCCAATGGTCATGAGCAATCCCTTGCACATTCGTGACTTGCCGGA
>JAJXZK010000175.1 GCA_021780095.1 Acidobacteriota bacterium
GTCACCATCTGAACTGACAGAGGAGATATTATCTTGTCGAACAATGACAATGCAATTCGCACCGTGCGGTCGGTCATTCAGGTACTTCACGACGGTCAACGAGGCATGGCGGCCATCGGCGCCGGGCTGAAGAACGAAGCGGCCAAGCATTATTTCTTACAAGAAACCCAGTTGCGGGCCGAGTATGCGGCAGAGTTGGAGAACGAACTCCATCGACTGGGAGTCCACGACGTGAAAGAAGGCGGTACTGCAACCGGTACGGTTCACCGCGTCTGGGCGGATATGAAAGCACAACTCGGAGGAGGCGACCATACGCTGTTGAAGACCGCGGAAGAGGGAGAGGACGAGGCCAAGGAGAAATACGCGGAAGCCTTGAACGAAACTCTGCCCGGGAATATCGCTGAGTTGCTACGCGATCAACAGGCCCATATTCTTGAAGCCCACGATAAAATTCGCGAATTCCGAGACAGCGCCGCGGAGTGACCTTGCATTGAATATGATTTCAGTCGCGCGGGCCAAATCGGTTTGCCGAGACGATTGGCGTCATCCATGCGATGCGAACCTGGTATCTAGAGTTCGAACGAGCTTTTTTCGCAGATAGATACCAGGATCGAGCGATGAGCGCTGCTGGCATAGTTCGGATCGGGATCTCTGGATGGACGTATCCCCCCTGGCGTGGGGTGTTTTTCCCCAAGCAACTACCTCAAAAATACGAACTGGAATATGCCGCGAGCATTTTTCGAACGATTGAAATCAATGGCACATTTTATTCCTTACAGCGACCGTCAAGTTATCAGTCATGGGTGGATCGCACTCCGGAAGACTTCATCTTCTCCGTCAAGGGGCCTCGTTACATCACCCACATGCTCCGCCTGCGAGACGTTGAAGCTCCTTTGGCAAATTTCTTCGCGTCCGGCATTTTGAAGTTGGGCACGAAATTGGGGCCGATCCTGTGGCAGCTACCCCCGAATTTTAAATACTCCCACGAGTTGATTGAAGGCTTCCTCGAGCTACTTCCGAGAAATACGAGGGAGGCGGTCGAGCTGGGTAAAAAGCATGATCGCAAGGTGGAGGGAAGAACTTTTCTGGAGACAGATCGAAATCGGCCGCTGCGTCACGCGCTGGAAATTCGCCACTCCAGCTTTGTAGTGCCAGAATTTATTGCGGTGCTGCGCAAACATAAAGTCGCGCTGGTGTGTGCGGATACCGTCGAGTGGCCGCGCCTGATGGATGTCACCTCAGATTTTGTGTATTGTCGTCTGCACGGTTCCGAGGTGTTGTATTCGAGCGGATACAGCAAAGCCGCAATTGAAGCTTGGGCTGGGCGTGTGACAGCGTGGGCGAAGGGTGGGGAATCGAGCGATGGCGACTTTGCCAGCACGAAGTGCGCGACAAGACGAGCAAAAAGGGATGCCTTCGTGTATTTCGATAACGACGCAAAAGTTCGTGCGCCGAGAGATGCGAAAAAAATGCAGGCCCGGATCGAAGAATTGTTGCCTTGACTCAAGTCGCCGTCTAGTAGCGCGCGCTTCCAATCCGTTGCATCGGATATTCAAGGTGGGTGCTTTCTTTGTTGGGCGCATGAATTCTGGCGTGACGCGAGGGGCAACGAGAGGGATTCACTCGCCATCCGACTTAGGTAAGGGACACATCCCGAATGGAGTCAAACAATGCCGAAAGAATCGCATACCAGAGCCGCCGAGCATCATGAGAACGCCGCCAAGTCTCACCGCAATGCAGCGGACAGCCATGGCCGCGAAAATCATGAGCAAGGGTTGCAGCATTCGAACCAAGCCTATGAGAACTCCACCCGAGCCCACCAAAGCTCAAGCGATGCTCACGAGCGTTCCAAGATGATCCGCTCGGAAGCCGGCTCCAAAGGCGGCAAATCTCTGAGCCAAGAGGAGCATGCGCGGGCAGGCTCCCAGTCGCATAAAACAGACAACCGATAAGCAATCACCGAACGCGGATACATGGGTGGGTGGTGCGAGCGCTGCTGGCTGCAGTTCCGCACCACCTTTTCTTCGCGAAGGACCGATTTGGAAATACAACCGCTCGTTCGCGGGTGCTTTGTTACAGTAGCACTAGAATGCACGCTCGCATCTTGCCTTTGATCGTTCGCCTGGTTGATTTTTTTACGCTTACGTTTAGCGCACTCTTTCCCCTGATCAATCCGCTTGGATCTGCGATGTTATTCCTGGGGCTGGCCGGTCCGGCCGACGCTGTTGTCTATCGGCGGCTCGCTCGTAGAATTGCCATCTATACTGCGTTGTTCCTGATAATCGTGGATCTCGCCGGCGCGTTGGTTCTGACTTTCTTCGGTATTTCCCTTCCTGTCATCCAGGTTGCCGGCGGACTGGTTCTCGCTTCCATGGGCTGGAATTTATTGAATCAACCGAATGCGCCGGATACTGCGCAAGCCTCGGGCCCGTCCAGTCCGTTGGAAGAACTCGACTCAAAAACCTTTTATCCCTTTACGTTTCCACTTACCGCCGGCCCGGGGACTGTCGTGGTGACCCTCACGCTGGCCGCACACGCCGAACAGTCGACCTCCATTGACAGTATTTTCAGCCAACTTGGACTTTTCCTGGCAGTGATCGTGTTGTGCGGCATGGTTTATTTCGCCTACGGCTATGCACCGGCCTTGGCGCGTAAGGTGTCCCGGCAGACGATCCACGGAATCCTCCGAATTATCTCCTTTATTCTGCTTGCGATAGGGGTTCAGATCTTCTGGCGTGGGGCGGAGGTCCTGCTGCGCGAGGCACTCCGCGTGCACCGCTGAGGCCGTGCTGCCTCCTTTGTTTTCTTATGGTTGGCGTGCGATCCCAATCCCAGAGTTAATGCGGTAAAGCCGCGGTTGCTATTGATTTTTGAAGCATTTCCTCGTAAACTTATGGATGGTTCACGCCTTCGCACCCCCTCTGCAAGGTGATCGCAAGTTCTCTCGTTGAACCCGCACACACTCTAGCCAGCAAAGGAATAGCGAATTCATGGCAAAACGCCGCGGAAATCCAAACTGGGGCAAGCCCGAACCGATCGGTCCGGTTGTGCCGACGGTGACTTCTTTTGAACAGGTTGTCAAGGAATACAAACTAACCCCGGACCAATACATTCGCTCCACTCGCTTACGGGAATGGGCACGCCGGAACAAAAACTCGAAATATATTCCAGAAGCGCTGCTCGAAGCCTGGGGTTTTGAGATCGAATCCTCGCTGTAAAAATAAGACCGAATGTAGAAATGCCACCTCAAAACGGGTGGCATTTCTTTTGTTTGAAAAATGTTCGCAAGAAGGCGTCTCGGTACAATAGGTGCAATGGTCACGCCCACACAATTTGTCGATGTTCCGACCGCACTCGAAGAGATTCGAGCAGGGCGCATGATTGTGGTGGTCGACGATGAAAATCGCGAGAACGAAGGCGACCTGACCCTAGCGGCGGAGTTCGTCACCCCGGAAGCGATCAATTTTATGGCGCGATTCGGGCGTGGCCTCATCTGCCTGGCGCTCACGGAAAATCGAGCGGATCACCTCCGGCTGCGTCCCATGACCGAAGAAAACACCTCGCGTTTCGGCACCGCATTCACAGAGAGCATTGAGGCCCGAGAAGGAGTGACCACGGGAATCAGTGCCCATGATCGTGCCCATACGATTCGCGTTGCCATCGATCCGAAGTCGGGAGCTGCGGACCTGGCGCGGCCAGGGCACGTATTTCCGTTGCGCGCGCGTCGTGGAGGCGTGCTGGTGCGTGCCGGCCAGACGGAAGCGTCCGTAGATTTGGCGCGCATGGCGGGACTGATACCCGCAGGAGTGATCTGCGAAATCATGAAGGACGATGGCACCATGGCGCGCGTGCCCGACTTGATCGAGTTCTGCGGAGAACATGGCATCAAGTTGCTGACGGTCGCGGAACTGATCCGATATCGACTGCAAAACGAACGAAATATTTATCGCGTGGCGGAGTCGATGCTGCCCACCCCGTTTGGGGAGTTCCGCATGATCGCTTATGAGAGCGAAGTGGATGGGGGCGAAAGCCATGTCGCGCTCGTGTACGGGGATGTGGCGGAGATTGATGAGCCGGTACTGGTGCGGGTGCACACGCATTGCCTGGCGGGCGATGTGTTTGGCACTCCGCTATGCGATTGTCAGCAGGTTGTACGCCGATCGCTGCAGATGATTTCTGAAGCGGGACGCGGTGCCCTGATTTATCTGCATAACAACACCAAAGGTTTTGGCATCGATACCAAAGGCCCCCAGGCGAGGCTGGTGTTTCATCGCGATCCGCGCGCACATGAGCGCAGTGAAGACCGACAGTATCGGATTCTTCGCCAGGTAGGGCTAGGTGGACAAATTCTTTCCGACCTGAAAATCCACAAAATTCGTCTTCTGACGAACACGCCGACGCACGTTCCCGCGCTGCAAGGCTTCAACGTCGAAATCGTTGAGCAGGTCCCCATTCTTATGGAAAAACCGTCGCTGCTGGAGCAATCGTTATAGTTCCCGGCTTTCAAGAAAAAAGCTGACAACTCTTTGCGTTTGCGATATCGTGCTTTGGTTTGAGGTAAGCCCATGAGCCTCGTTGCCAGTTACTCCACTGTCCAGAATGCACCACGTATTTCGCCT
>JAJXZK010000269.1 GCA_021780095.1 Acidobacteriota bacterium
CGATCCTACAGAAGAAGTCCAGAACAAGTAGAAGTTGCCACCGTTATTGATAACTACGAAATGCTCTCCTGAGGCACCACATGCCTGTCATTTCTGCCGACGCAACGAAGAAGCTTATGAACTCGAACCCCAGCGCCGATTCGACAACCGAGTCCGGCCTGACTGCTGTTCCGGAGAAAAATTCTTCGGGACCGACCGAAGAAGCCGCCGGAATCCGCATCTTACTCGCCGATTCGCAAGCCATCTACCGGGTAGGAATCCGCAAGATTTTTGCCGTTGAGGATGATATGCGCGTCGTGGCGCAGGCCGAGAACTATCCCGGACTGCTGGCCGCGCTGGAACGCTATCCATCCGACATCGTATTGCTGGATGGAGGCATGATCTCCGGCCAGTCGGAGGCGATTCCCGACATGTTGAAGCGCGCCCCGAACGCGAAGTTGATCGTTCAGGTGAGCGAGAACAGTGAAGCGTTCATTGTGGATCTGTATCGTCGCGGAGTGCGCGGAGTTATCTCGCGATCGATCTCTCCTGATCTGCTGATTCGCTGTGTGCGCAAGATTGCGGATGGAGAAACCTGGATTGACAATCAATCCGTCAGCTGGGTGATCGAGGCCTACCGGACCGAGGCCAACAACCTGACCAATCCGAAACTGCAGCCTCGGCTTTCGCCGAAGGAGTTGTCGATTATCGGATGCGTGACGCAGGGCATGCGCAACAAGGAAATTGCCTACAAGATTGGTACGACAGAACAGGTTGTGAAGAATTACCTGCGCAAGATTTACGACAAGCTGGGCGTGTCTGACCGGCTTGAACTGGCGCTGTATTGCCTGCACCATCAACTGCTGAAACAGCCGTCGGTGAATACCGGCAAAGCAACGGTGCAGGAAATCAACCTGGGTCGACTTCGTCCCTGAGAAACACGCTCTATGTGATTTGATTCGAGGGCTCGGCGAATAGCCGGGCCCTTTCCAACAGGCGAATCATCGTTTTCAACTCCGATGATGAAAGATGGGAGAGCAGCGCGAGCACCGTGCTGTTCACTACCGGATCCATCTCTTTCAGCCGATCCAGCCCCGCGGCCGTAATTTTCGTCAGAACCACTCGACGATCTTTTTCTCCGCGCTCCCTATGCACCAGGCGCTGCCGCTGCAGGCGTTCCACCAGCCGGGTAATGTCGGGGTCCTGGCTGACCAGGCGCTCGCCAATCTCGGCGCAGGTCAGCCCGCTGGAACCTGCGCCGCGCAAAATCCGCAGAGAATTGTATTGCGTTTCGGTGATGCCATACGGCTTGAGCCGCAGGTGAAGTGCGTGCTGCATCTGGGCGGAAGTGCGGACCAGATTGAGAAAGGCTTCGTCCTGCAGGCTGGCGAAGGATCTTGTCTGGCGAAGTTCCGCTTGCAGGCCAACCGGTTTCGGGGATGGAGCCGTTGGTTTGCTTGATGTGGATCGCGGCGAAGGGGAAGTTTTCTTTGCGGCAGTCATAGGCCTGGTTCGTTGTCGCGACAAGCTTGTTATAACAGATAAATTTGCGCTAGGTGGATACGGCGGGGAACTCTAGTGGAGAGCGGCGCGTTAATCTGTGGCGAGACTGAGTTGATGGCGGACGTCGGCGCCATGCACCCAGAAGATGACATCTTCCGCGATGTTGGTGGCGTGGTCGCCGATGCGCTCCAGGTTTCGAGAAATGATGATGGTGTTCAGCGCCTGCTCCGTCCATTCGGGGTGCTGTTGAATGGCGGCGGTCATAGCTTGATGAACCTGGCGGTTCATCTGGTCGAGATCGTTGTCGAGGGCAAGAACAGACTTTGCCATGGTGGCGTCGCCGTCTAGCAGCGATTGCAGCGCGGTGCGAATCATCTGTTCAGTCAATTCGCCCATTTCATGCAGGTTCACGGAGAGCTCGGCGCGCGGCATCTGCAATAGCTCCGTGGCGCGGTCGGCGATATTCACCGACTGGTCGCCGATGCGTTCCAAGTCACCATTGATCTTGATGACGGCGAGCAGGAAGCGCAGGTCAATCGCCATGGGCTGTTCCATCGCCATCAGGTCATAGGCCATTTCGTCGACTGAGCGTTCGGCAGCGTTGATGGCGGCTTCATTTTCCTGAACGTGGTGCAACAGAACCATATCGGACTTCAGGTAGCCATCCATTGCGCAATCCATGGTTTGCTGGGCGAGGGCCGCCATGGCGAGCAGCTTGTCTTTCAGTTGCGCCAGCTGTTGCTGGTAATGGATTCGCGGCACGCAGTTCCTCCGTGGCCTGTCAAGGCTACACCTAATTGTCTACCAAACAGGCTGAGATTCTGTGAATGTTTTTAGCCGAGGCGGCGACCTGCTTCCTGCGCGGCCTCATAAATCTGCTGGAACGACTCCACCGCGTACAGAACCGGCTGCATCTCTGAGATGGAAAACTCGTGCTCCATCACCTGATCGAGATTGAAATCGCGTATCTCCGGGCCGCGATCGACCACATAGGAGCATTCTCCATGAGAGGAAATCAATCCGCTGCCGTAGACCTTGGTGCGGCCATCCTGGCGGATCACGCCAAACTCGACGGTGAACCAGAACAGCCTGCCCATGCGGGTCATGTCTTCCGGGCGGTCTGTGAGGTTGCTGCAGATCCGGCCGTATTCATGCAGGAAATCCGCAAAGACTGGATGGGCGTGCATGGGAACGTGGCCGAAGACGTCGTGAAAAATGTCGGGCTCTGGCGTGTACTCGAGCGAGCTGCGGTCGCGCAAGGTGGTGGTGGTGGGGAAACGGCGAGCCGCCAGCATTTCAAAAAAAGCGGCGGCGGGTAGGTAGCCGGAGACAGGGGTCGAGTTCCAACCAGTGCGCGGCTCCAGCTTGGCGGAGACGGCGCCCAGGTTGGGAATGCTGTCCTCGCGGAGACCGATCTGCTGGAAGCCGTCGAGATATTCCTGGCATGCGTACTGGTGCAACTGCGGCATGCAGCGACGCACCAGTTCCGACCATGTGGCGTGCTGATCGGGTGTGTAGGCAGCCCAATCCTGTTCGATGAGATAGGCGCGGGCGGCGACCAACTGCTCATTTTTCTGTTGCGCGGCAGTCAAATGCTCTTGATGAATTGCCATGGTGTGAGTCCCTCCGCTGCTGCGTCACCCGCGTTCTGAAAGCCGGCTAGGCTAAACCTTTCAGGATGCCGCTGGCTGAGCGGACCTGTCAATGATTTCATTTGATGGCACGAAGAACGGGTGAAAATAGAGAGCGGTAATGGAGCGGGGAAGCGTCTAGGCAAGTCTGCGGCTGCGGGTATATGGTGGTAGGTTGCCGGGAACGGAACTCCGGTGAAGATACTCCGCATCCTAAGGGAGGACGTTATGCCTGCCACCGCCAAGCATCCATCGCTGCAACCAGCGAACGCGACGAAGAGCGATTTTCTGCCGCTTAACGGCACCGATTACGTCGAGTTCTACGTGGGCAACGCGCGACAAGCCGCATATTTCTATCGCGCTGCTTTCGGAATGAAGCTGGTTGCCTATGCCGGTCCGGAAACAGGGCTCCGCGACCGCGCTTCGTACGTGGTGGAACAGGGCAAAGTACGTTTTGTATTGACCACACCGCTGCGTCCCGATAACGCCATCGCCGATCACATTGCCAGGCATGGCGATGGCATCAAGGACATCGCGTTGTGGGTCGATGATGCGACCTCTGCGTGGCTGGAAACGACGCGTCGAGGGGCCCGCAGCGTGCGCGAACCATGGACGCTAGAGGACAAGCAGGGCACCGTCACGATGGCTTCGATCGCAACCTATGGCGACACGATCCACACATTTGTCGAGCGCAAGAATTACCACGGAATTTTTCTGCCGGGCTTTCAACCTGTGACGCATGATCCGGTGGTGCGGCCGGTGGGACTGAAATACATTGATCACGTGGTGGGAAATGTTGGTTGGAATGAAATGAATGCGATGGTGGATTTTTATCGCGACGTGATGGGCTTTGAGATGTTCCAGAGTTTCGACGATAAGGATATTTCCACTGAGTATTCCGCGCTGATGTCGAAGGTGATGTCGAACGGGAATGGTCGCGTGAAATTCCCAATCAACGAGCCGGCTGAGGGACGTAAGAAATCGCAGATTGAGGAGTATTTGGATTTTTATCAAGGGCCCGGCGCGCAACACCTGGCGTTGGCGACGGATGACATTTTGATCACAGTGAGCAAGTTGCGCGAGCATGGCGTGGAGTTTTTGCGGGTACCGGAAACCTACTACGAGGAACTTGAAAGCCGCGTGGGCAATATCGACGAGCCGGTTGAAGAGTTGAAGCGGCTGAACCTGCTGGTGGATCGGGACGAGGAAGGATATTTGCTGCAGATTTTCACTCGTCCGGTGGAGGATCGTCCGACGGTATTCTTCGAAATCATCCAGCGCAAAGGTGGCCGCAGCTTCGGCAAAGGAAATTTCAAAGCGCTGTTTGAGGCCATCGAGCGCGAACAGGGACTTCGCGGCAATCTGTAAGGACAGGCATGAGACTGTGCACGTTTGAGGTCCACACGCACCTGGGATGGCAGAGCCGACTGGGCGCTGTTGATGGCGACGGAGTGATCGATTTAAATTTTGCCGCAGCGCAAGCGTCTGG
>JAJXZK010000200.1 GCA_021780095.1 Acidobacteriota bacterium
AAAAAATCGTAGCGCGCCTGCGCAACCGCATGACCCTTGCAGAAAGAAAGATCAAGCGCGGCAAAAAAACCCGCCTCAATCACACTATCGGCATCGATCACGCACACTGCATCCCACTCCCAGCTTCGCGCCAGGTCAAACGCCCAGGTCAGCGCCTGACCTTTGCCTCGCCTCTCGGGATCGGTGCGAACCAGAACCTCATGCGCGCCAGCCGCACTGGCTATCTCAGACGTATCGTCCGTGCAGTTGTCCGCGATCACCACGCAGCGAAGATGCGGATAGTTCTGCGCCAGCACGCTCTGCACCGTCGCCGTCAAACCCGACCCTTCATTGTGCGCTGGAATCACGACCAGAAAGTTGGTCGTCGGAAGCCTCTTGCCGGCAGAGTTCTCCCCAGGCTCATTCTCGTCACGCGATGCAACAATCCCGACCACCGCGAATGCCAGCGCATACAGCGTTCCCAGCAGCGCCAAAACCGCGATCACAATCGACGCGAGGCCCAATCCCAAAGCCACGCTGTGCCACATCTGCATCAGGACTGAATTCATGACTCGCTTTTCAACTTCATGGATGCTCTCAATCCGCGGATTGAGCGTTGTGACGTCGAGTGACACGTGATCGATCGACGGGCTCGTGTTTCGCGCCTGACAGACCGTACTGAACGGACCGGTACCGCCGAATGCCGCCGGAAATCCGTATAGCAGGCATAGATTGAAACCGCCGGCCCAGCCCACAAATAAAACTGAACCATCGTCATCCCTGCCCCTTGATCTTTTCTTTCAACTTCACTGCTTCGCGTGCCAACGCCACCGGCAACCTCATGCCCTGGCCCTTTATGCGATCATGCAAGCGAGAACGTCCCGGAGGCAGCGGAGACATTCCAATTTTCCGCAAGTAATAATTCGCTCGGTAAATGTTGGCCAGCTTGTCGTTCTTGTATTCAAAATTCTGGTTGACGGAAACTGAAATGTCGTCGCCATTCTCCAGCCAGTGCGGAGCGTTGATCGGAATATGCACGGCTTTTCCCGGCTCCAGCAAAAACGAAGTCGCGCGGCTCTGCAAATCCTTCTTGTAGATCGCCGCATTGTTGTCGACCGACCAGAAGCGCTCTAATTCCGGTTCCGTCAGCACTTCTCGATCATTCTGATCGAAAATATGAATCGTCTTTTTCCCGTGAATCTGCAGCAGCAGGCTGCACTCCTTATCAATGTGGTACTCCGTGATGCGATGCGGAGACGTGATGAAGATGATCGACTGGCGGCTCTTGGCTTCTTTACTCAAAGGAATGCCCGTCATCTCCTGCACTTCGGCCAGTCCCTTCTCCAGCAGGTCGTGGATCTCCGGGTCTCGGTCCGCGCCAAAAATAATGATCCACGCGTCCGTTTCCCGAATGCGCCGAAATGCCTCTTCGATGGAGAAGTCTCGTCCCGGGCGATCGCTCCAACGCTGGTCGATACGCTTTTTTCCCGCGTTCCAATACACTTTGTTTGGGATCGGAAGAGAACGTTCCAGCAAACTATGCAGACGATCCATTGTGAACGCCGGATGGCTGCTGAGTGAGTGGTCCAGCATAAATGGACGCCGGTTAAATTTCTCAGCGAACGCCGCCCGCTCCACCGAATACAGGCGCTCGGGCACGAGGGGGATTTCATTTGTCGGGGGTGCGACGGATGTGGCTGTTGACATGGATGTCACCTCTTGCTGCCGATTGGAGTCGGCGTCCTTTCTGACTCTTGAAACTGGATGTCGCTTTGTACGACCCGGAGGCACCGGCATCGAGGTCGCCGCGGCGACTGCCGGAATGACTGCTTGGAAAGAAGACCAGAATGGGAACACAAACTTTTTTTTGGACTCAACTGGATCGCGCTCCCGTTCTCGACCAGAACGGCGTCCACGTCTGGGCCTGGAACCTGGATCGTTCCCCGCTCGATTCCGACTGGCAGGTTCTTAGCGAGGCAGAACTGGTTCGAGCCCGCCGCTTTGTGTTTCCCCAGGATCGCGATCGCTACGTATGCGCACATTCCGCCATGCGCACCCTGTTGGGCCACTACATTGGCATGCCGGCCAGCCAGGTCATATTGGCCAGCAACAGCTACGGCAAGCCGCAAATAAAAAGCGCCCCGCGCACGCAGTCGATTCACTTCAACCTGACCCATAGCGCCGGCCTGGCCGCTATCGCCATCAGCCGTGACTACACGCTTGGAATCGACATCGAACGGATTCGACCCATCGACTCGGACGTCGCTGCGCATCATTTTTCCCCACGCGAATTGATCAACCTCAACAGTCTTCCTGCGTCGTTGTGGCTGGCCGGCTTTTATCGTTGTTGGACCAGCAAAGAAGCCCTCTTGAAAGGAGAAGGTCTGGGCTTGAATCTTTCGCTGGACGCCTTTGACGTTGAGGTCAGCCCGCAGCTTGCCCCAGCCTTGATCGCGGTGGCTCCGCATGCGAATGTCTCGCTCGCCTGGACCCTGGTCGAACTGCAGCCCGCGGATCACTTCATCGGAACCCTCGCGATTCACGACCCCGCGAAAACATTTCAGAGAACGTCGCTGGAATGTTTTTCTTTGCCCGGCTAAAGCGCCGTCCTTAGTGTGTGGATGCGTTTCGAACAAACCAGTTGTCAAACTGCACCTCCTTATAAGGACTGTTGGTCGCCGCCAATAATGGCGCCGGTTTGCCTTGCAACGTGTGCGCGAATAGTTCCAGGGTGTAGGCTTCCGTAATCTCGTGCGCTCGCAACGGAGAAATGGTTCCCGCTTCAGTCAATCGGCGTATCGGCGAATAGAGAGGTCGATCGGAAAAATCGAAATGCCGCGATCCTCGAATCGTCACCATATAGCCGCCGTAGGTTCGAAAAGTGTGATTCATATTGTCGATGTCGATATTCGTCAACCTCGACTCTCGACGCGTCTGCACGTTCGTGGAATCCAGCTGTGCCGCGGTCATCAGCGGCCCATCGTCATTCATCACCAGGTAAGGCTTGTCGAGTCCGCGCGTGGCAACCTCGCCAAACAACCAGCCATCTTCGTTCACGGCCGCCTTGACCCTTGGATCTTGATAGCAAACCTCGGCCGCGACGGCTCCGCCAAAAGAATGGCCGAACGCTCCCGCATCGTTTGCATCCACACGATGGAACCACGGGCTGCGGGGATCAACATTCGCGGCCGACAATGTGTTCAGCGCCAGCACATCGTCGCCTGCCTCGATATCCACTTCCTTGCCTCCAAATACAAACTGCTGTGCGACTGTGGTGTTTTGAAAGTCCGAAATATCATGTCCGTCCGTGGGCCCGATCACGCGACCGTCAGGGAAGACAACCGGGCCGGAATTGTAGGTGTGATCGACTCCAACCACGATGAAACCGTGGCTGGCAAGATCCTCCACCTGGTACGTGTTCTGTGTCCGACGTCCTGCCCACCCTGGATTGAATAGCAGTACCGGAAAGGGTGCACCGGTGTTCGCTACTGGCGCATTCGCGTAAGAGTGGGTCTTCAGAACTCCCATGTAGCTCGACAGCCACGTGGTCTCGCGGCGACTGCGATAATCGGCCAGCCGCTGATGATTTGGAGTCGCCGGATACCATATCTGGACCATGATCTCGCGCGGTCGTGCGGGCCCCGCAATATGCGTCTCCATCCGCACTGGGTCCACCAGGTGCTGCACGCGGGTTCCCGTTGCGTATGGGCCGGTCGGCTTCGGCAAATTGAACATCGGCAACACATACGAGCAGGCTGCCGTCAGCAACAACAGGCAGCTCACCGCCGTAGCCGCCAGCATGCGCACCCAATTATCGCGAAGCGGCTTCGTCAGTGCGAACAAGCTCAGCACGACGCCAAGGTATAGCGGGATCAATTGCCAGTACCCCCCCAGCCACACCGCGGCTAGAAGTAAAATCCCGGTTGACATAGCGGTGAACACAAGCCCGGTGCGCCGCGGCATCCACCCCAGCAGAGCGAGCACCGCCGGAATCGCCAATACGAATCCGACCGCTTCCAAGAGACGCATCAGTCCACCACTCCTGGACCACTACTGCTACTGCAGGGGGCGTTCTCGGAAGTTCCGGTGGCAGCAACCGCGACCCCATCGTCCGTTAAAGAACCTGCCCCGACTCCCAACGCGGCGCGGGCCCGTAGAGCCATGATCCGTGCTCCCGGCAGATTGAAAATTCCATGATGATCTCCGGGCAACACCTCAACGTCGACCTGCTTCTCGAATAACTCCGACCACCCCATGTCCGAGGCTAGCATCGGACCCTTCGGCTCTTCCTCACTGCGGAACAATAGCGCCTTTCCCTGCAATGGCCCACTGGCTGCAACCAGCCGCGCGGTCTCCTGCAAATGCAGTGTGAGTTGTTCCTCGTCCGTATTGCGAAATTCTTCGGGAGTCGCCCAGCGCTGCAAGCGTCCTCCAAACTTGCCGACCGCTACGGTGAGAGCTTGCAAGCTTCTCTGTAGAAATGAACCCGCCCTGGCTTCGCCAATGTTCCTCTGTCGGCCTCCCGCCCAGCGAAAACGTTGCAAGTGATAGATCGCCAGCATGACTACGCGACGGATTGGGGACTGGCTATTCCAGTAAATTGGCGCCCACGCATCAATAATCATGACCAGGTCAATCTGCTGTCCCATCTGCTCCAGGCGACGTGCAACTCCATAGGCAATCCAGGCCGAGACGCACCAACCGGCCAATCGATACGGCCCGGATGGCTGCGTTTCGCGAATCAGGCGAACGTAGAAATCAATTAACTGCTCATAATTGGCCGTTGCCATGGCCGCATTGTCCTGCTCCAGCGTCTGGATGGAGAAGACCGGCTGTTCCGTACCCAGTTCCGCAGCCAACGTACGAAAAATCATGCTTTGCGAAATCACAAAGATCGGGCGACCCGATCCCATGGTTTGAATCGCAACAATGTGAGCGTTGTGCTCGGCCCGACGGCGACCACCTTGACGGGTGATCTCCGTCGCTTCCAGTTTGGCCTGTTCCAGCCATGCCGACAGGGTTCCGATCGTCGGATTCCGGAAAACTTCCGCGGCCGTCAGTTGCACATTAAACTCGCGCTTCAATATGATCTGCAGCCTTGCCAGCAGCAGCGAGTGACCGCCCATATCGAAGAAGTTCGAATCGACATCTAGTTCCTCAATCTTTAGAACCTGACGCCAGATCCGCATCATATCGCGCTCGCTTTGCGAACCGCTCGCGATCGTCCCACCCACAAGCTTTTCACGCTCGCTTTCAACCGATACCGGCAATGCAACCGGCTGGCGACGCGGCAGCAACTGTTTTATGACAGGCAGCACCGACGCGGAGGTGGAATAGGTTTCCGCCTCCTCTGCCGTCATCAATTTCAGTTGCGACAACGGAAGATCAGGAGTCATCACGGCTTCATTGAGGAAGCGCGCAAAGTGGCGATGGACAATCTGAATCGTCGCTTCGGAGTACAGCGTTGCATCGTAGAGAAATTCAAGGAATACGCCGTTCGTCCGTTCCACCACCCCCAACTGCCACTCACTCCCCGTCACAGCAGGAACATCGGGCAACGAATCAATCTCCAGGTCCTGCCATCGCATGTCATGCACAAATGCACGCTGATAGAAGAAAGTGATTTGGTTCAGCGGATGATAGCGCTGGCCCACACGTAGATCGACCAGCGGTGTCAGCAGGTTCAACGGCAAGGTCCGCTCCATCGCGTCCATGGACTCTTCCCCAAACCGCGTCACCAACTCACGAAAGGTGGTCTCGGCGCCAATGTGCCCGGTCAGGCAGATGGGGTCCGCCAGCGGCCCCATAATCGTTTCCGTATTTTCCGTTCGATTGGCGTGCGGCGTCAGAAAAAGTATGTCGCTTTGTCCGCTGTATCTGGACAACAATGCCTGAAAGAGTCCGCCAAAAACAGCAAATGTCGTGGCTTGGCACTCACGGGCAAACCTCTTCGCAGACTCCACCGTTGCCGCATCCAGAACCGTAGTTACCAGTCCCGCACGAGCGTCGGCCGCCCCGGGTTCCGACGTATCGATGTCCTGCGGCAACTCCAGCGGAGTCCAGACTCCGCTCAGATACTTCTGCCACCAGGCCAACCGGCGATTCTTCTCCGGGCTCGTCAGCAGCTTCCGCTCTGTCTCCGCGTACCCCGAAAACTGTGCAACGGAATTGTTGTTTGCTTTCCCGGAGCCAATCTCCTGCTCATACGCCTGCTGCAATTGTTCCAGAAAGATTCCCGTCGACCATCCATCGACGATCCCATGGGAAAGCGTAATCGCCAGCCAATGCCGATGGCTTTCCAGACGCAGCACGCACACTCGAAACAATGGACCATTTACAAGAGAAAACCCCTCTCGTCCCTCACGGTCGATAATCGCGTGGTCGGCAAGTCTTTGCGCGTCCGAGCGCAGCGCATCCGGCCCCTGCATTTCAGAAACAAGCAAGCGAAAATCAATGGGCAACTCTCGATGAATGACCTGCCATACTTGGTCGTTTTCTTCCTCCAGAGTCGTTCTCAAAATCTCGTTTCGGCGAGCAACACTAGCAACCGCGCGAGCCAGCGCATCCACCTGTAACGGACCTTTCACCTGCAAACGAATCCGAACATGGAACGCAACCCCTCCTGGATTTAAAGAGTCCAGCCGCCAGAAGCGTCGCTGAAACTCAGTGCCTGGAACCTTCACAACGCCGCCCGGCGACTCTAACGCTCCATCGAATCCCGTCACGACATTCTCGGCCACCGGTGCAGTGATCGGAGTCAAGCCAGCACGCGCAACAATTTCCCCCGTCGATTCTTCCGCTCCCGTGACAATCACGCGCAGCAGTCGCTGGAAATCTTCCAGCAACCGCAAACCCGCTTGCTGCGAGACAACATGGCTGTCCACTTCACAGGAAAGACGCCATCCGTCCGCACGCTCCACCATAAATACAGTTAGAGGACGCAACGCACCCGGACTCAACGATGGCACCGCCGTCAATGCCAGTCCTCCGGCGGTACTGGGCCGAACGAAATCCTGTTGGCAAATAAAGGCGACTGGCGTCAGTGACACACCAGCATCCGAGTCGCCCTCTTTCTCCCGGTCCGCCAGCATATCTTCATAGCGGAACTGCGCATGGTCGAAGCAGTCCGTCACCATGTCGCGAACTTCGTGCAGCAGATCGCTGAACCGCATCTCCGCATCCACGCGGAAGCGGAGCGGCAAATAATTCACGAACGTTCCGACAACGCTCTCCAGTTCTGACTGATCGCGCCCGCTGATGGGAGTTTCCAGCGCCACATCGGATTTCGTTTGATGGGTCCTTAGCAGAAGCCCAATTCCAGCCAGCACGGCGTGGAAAAATGTCGAATGGTGCCGCTGCGCTACGGTTACAATTGCGTCTGTCAGCGCACGCGGTAGCAGCAGCGATTGAATCGTGGAAGCTTCCGTTGTCCCCGCGGCCGCGCGCCATGCATCCGGCAGCGGAGCGACATCAAGGCCCTGCAATTGATGCTTCCAGTACGCTCTGTGGGTTTCGTATTCAGGCGTTTTGCGCTGCGCATCCAGCCATACCGCATAGTCCCCGTAGTCCAGCGCGGTGCTCGCTGCAGGCTCTTTGCCCTGCAGCAAATCGCCGTAGCACGCCATCAGGTCGTCCACCAGCAGCCCTACGGACCAACCGTCGCAGACGCTGTGGTGTGCATTCCATACCAGCATGTGTTCCGTGTCGCTTAACTGCAGCACGCCGACTCGAAATAATGGAGATGTGCTCAGCGGCAGAATTTCGCGTGCGTGTTCCTGCGAAACACGTGCAACTTCCTCTGCCTGGGTAGCGGCGTCAAGCGACCGCAAATCGCACCACTGTAACGGTAGCGTTTCGTGTGCGGTAATGCGCTCAATTACAGCCCCCTCGTACACTTGAAAGGATGTTCGCAGCGCCTCATGACGCGTTGCCAGCAGGTGTAGGGCGCGCTCAAACTTCTCTCGGTCCAGCGCGCCGGACAGCCGGAAGCGGACGGCAACGTTCCAAGCCGGATCGGGAGCCGCCTCATTCAGTTTCCACAATCGCACCTGGGTTGGAGTGGCAGGCATCGCATAGATGGCGCCCTCTGTCGTTTCGTCGTTCGCGGATTTCGTGAAACTAACCAAGGTTGACACGATCTTTGTCCTATTCCGTATCCATAGCGCCAGACGACGTGTGCAGCTCACCGTTACAGCGTGATTGAAGGTCTACATACGAACCCGGTAATTCTCCCGTGAAATGCGTTGTAACGGAACTGTGGGAACCGCTACGCTAAATGCGCTGTTGTCCGCCGCATCCACGGCCGCCGCTACCGCTTCCACCGTATGTAGTTGCATCAATTGCTTCGCGCTCACAGCAAACCCTCGATGGTGAGCACGCGACGCCATTTGAAACATGCGCAACGAATCGGCGCCCAGATCCAACAAACTGGCGCGAATACTGATGCGCGGGCAATCTAAAACGTCTGAAAAAATCTCTGCCAATATGATTTCCGTCCGCGTCTTCGGTTCAACGAACTCGTCCGCTTCCACCTCCGCTCCCGTACGGGGCTCCGGTAATGCCTTGCGGTCGATTTTGCCATTCGGGGTCAGCGGCAAACTTGGCAACGACTTCATCACCGTCGGAACCATGTAGGTCGGCAGTTGACTACTGAGTGCCCGCTTCAATTCTGCGGGCGTTGAACTTTCTCCACCCGTGTAATACCCGACCAGGATGGCCTCGCCGCTCGCATCCGACCGCAGCATCGCGGCTGCATCACGAACACCCGGCAGCGCCCGGATGGCTGTCTCCACATCGCCCAACTCAATCCGGAATCCCCGCAGCTTGATCTGGTGATCCAGTCGGCGCAGGAATTCAATTCGCCCATCCGGCAGTTGTCGCACTTCGTCGCCGGTGCGATACATCCGCTCTTCTGGAACAAACGGATCTGCAAGAAACTTCTCCGCCGTCAATTCCGGCCGTTGGAAATATCCTCGCGCAACGCCATCGCCTGCAATGAACAGCTCTCCTGAAACCCCCGGGGGCACCAACTGAAACTGCGTGTCCAGCACATAAAAACGCGTGTTCGCGATGGGAGGACCAATGGTGATCCGTCCCGCGCCCTGTTTCACTTCGGTGATGGAAGACCAGACCGTGGTCTCCGTCGGCCCATACATATTCCACAACCGGGCGCCGCTTTCCAGCAGTTGCTCTCCCATCGCTGCCGTCCACGCCTCGCCGCCACACAGCATTTTGAAGCCGGGGGCTGCTTGAAATCCCTGCTCCAGCAGCATCCGCCATGTCACCGGAGTGGCCTGCAACACGGTCGCCCGCGTCGCTTGCACCAATTCTTTCAATTGGGCGCCGTCGGCCACATCGTCGCGGTGAGCGATGACCACCGTGCCTCCCGACACTAACGGCAGCAGCATTTCCAGCACCGCAATATCGAACGACAATGTAGTCACCGCCAGCAATCGGTCTTGCCGCTTCATCTCCAGCCGCTGCGCCGTATCCGTCAACAGGTTCACCACGTTGCCGTGACTTACTTCCACGCCTTTTGGCCGCCCCGTCGATCCGGAGGTAAAAATGACATACGCTCGATCATCGCTGTGGATTGCAGGCAGCGCCACCGTGGGTTCTCTTTCCAGTCCTACATTTTCGTCATCTAACGCGATCACTTTTGCATTGGATTCGGGCAACGTTTCAAGATGCCTGCTTAATGTAACCATCACAGGCACATTTGTCTCCTCCATAATTTGCGTGATTCGAGCCGGCGGAAACATCGGATCCAACGGCACATACGCCGCGCCCGCCTTCATCACGCCCAGCATCGCAACCAGCATCTCCAGCGACCGATCCAGGTAGATCGCCACCAGGGAGCCCGGTCCCGCTCCGTTGCGGATCAACCACGACGCCAGCCCGTCACTCTGCTTCGTCAGTTGCGCCCGCGTCAACTCCATGCCGTAGAAATCGGCGGCAGGCTGAGCCGGCATTGCGGCAAACGCTTTCGCAATTAAGGCCGGGACATTCTCCGCTTCCGTCGGTTCCGTAGCGGGTGGGTTGCACCCCTCCAGCAGGAACGTCCTTAGAGACGGCTCTAGAATGTCTAGCGTCGCGACACTCTGTTCAGGATTGGCAATGATGGCTTCGAGCAGTCTGCGATAACTTTGCATCCAGCGAGCGATGGTCGCCTCGTTATAGGGACCGGTACGGTAATCGCACTCGAGTCGCAAACTGTCGCCGGTATCGACGATGTTCAGAAAAATATCAAAGTTGACGGCGCGCTTTCGGTTCGCCTGAACCTCGCTCTTCAACCCCGCGAATGCCGCGCCCCGCCCAACCCGCTCCAGGTTGAATTGGATCTCGCTCAGTGGAAGCCGTCCCGGTTCCCGCCGCGGCGTAAGCGCCCGCACCATGCTGCCATATGTGGCATGCTGATGCTCGTACGCATCCAACACGACAGGCTTCAGCGTGCGCAGATAATCCAGCGCCTTCATTTCAGGAGTCAAAGTTGCCCGAATCGGCAACAGGTGCACGCAGTGTCCGACAAGAACTTCATTTTCCATCTGCGATTGCGCCGCTGCGGGAATCATGGTGACCGGATCGGCGTTGCCGCTGAGCCTCCACAGCAGAATCTGCCAGGCCGCCAGCAATGTCGTAAATAACGTGCATCCTGCCTGCGCGCCTGCCTTGCGAAGCGTCATCACAAATTCTTTTGGAAATTCCGTCACATATGTGGAGCCTGCGAAACTGCGCTCCGCCGGACGATTGCGATCGCTCGGCAGCGTCAGAACTTCCGGCTCAGGCGTCAGTTGCTTCTTCCAATAATCGAGATCCCTGAGTTCCTGCTCGCGCCAGTCCGCCTGCTGAATCTCTTGCGCATATCGAGTGAAGGATTTCACCGGCGGCAATGCTGCGGGGCTCTTCTGCAGCGCAGCCGAATACAGCTCGCCAAGTTCGTTCACGATCACATTCACTGTCCATCCATCGCAAACCAGATGGTGCCCGGTAATCAGCAGCAGATGCTTGTCTTGCGCCAGCCTGACGCAGTGGGCGCGTAGCAGCGGTCCCTGCACCAGTTCAAACGCCTGTCGGCCTTCCGCCCCGACCATGGCATCCAGTAAGCTCGTCTGATCCGGGGCCGGATGGCTCGAAAGATCGACTTCCTGGATTAGGATTTCACGATGCGGATGCACGCGCATTTTGTCTTTCGCAGGGACCAATGACATGCGCAACGCATCATGACGTGCCACCAAATCCTGCCATGCTACCTGGAGTGCGTCTCGGTCGAGAACTCCATCCAGGCTTACCCGGAAGGACTCGTTAAACGCGCAACTGGCTTCATCGGACACCTGGGCCGCCAGCATGATTTCCAGCTGCGGCTCGGTCAATGGCACTTCTGTAACCGTCTCACCTACATTTAACTTGTCGTGGCCCGTGGTATCTTCCTTCGGGTCCTGTGGCATCAGCCCGCAACGTTGCAACTCAGCCAGGCTCACGTCAAACGCATGCACAATATGCTCCACATCGACGTCGGAATGCGCGGTAGTTAGGTATAGCGGAAATCCTTCCAGAATGAAGACACCCTTTTCTCGCAGTAAATAGAAGAGGAGGCCGCCAAACCGCACTTCCAGCGGAATTCCAAAAAACATGACGCTGCCGCAGGCATCCAGATGTAGCGGGGCGCCGCGTCTTGCGAACACGTCGTTCACCTGCTTCACAAACCGCGCCGAGCGCTGATTCAGAGTGTCGTAAAGCGTGACCCTGACATCCCGAATATGCTCCAACGTGGCGCACAATGCCGCCATGGTCAACGGGTGGCGAACGAATGTACCCGCAAAGAACGTCACTCCGGCTTGCGGGATGGAAGCGTCGCCAAACTGCCACGTACCTCCGTCCAACGCGTCCATAAACGCGGACTTTCCTGCCAGAATCCCGATCGGCATGCCACCCCCAATCACCTTTCCGTAGGTCACCAGGTCAGCATCGATGCCGTAATATCCTTGGGCTCCCCGTGGATGAATCCGGAATCCATTCACCACTTCATCGAAGATGAATGCGGTCCCGGACTGGCGCGTAATTTCTCTGACACGATGCAGAAATTGCTTTGGTTGAAGATTGGGGTGCCGGCTCTGTACCGGCTCAATTAAAACTGCCGCCAGCTCGTCGGCATGCTGCTCAACGTATTGCAGCGCTTCGTCCGTTCCGTAGTCGAGTACGGTTACATTCCCCAGATTGGCGCGCGGAATTCCAGGCGCCGCGGGCTGCGACAGAATCTCCCCTTTCCGCTTTAGCTGCTTGACCAGAACTTCGTCGAATTGCCCGTGATAGTCTCCCGCGAAAAAGACCACCCGATCCCTGCCTGTAACGGTGCGCGCAATGCGCATTGCCGCCATCACCGCTTCGGAACCAGTGTTGCAGAACGTCACTCGATCCGTACCCGTCAGCTCAGTTAACAGGTCCGCTGCCTTGCCCGCCAGGGGTGTTTGCGGCCCAATCGCGAAGCCCTCATTCATTTGCTGCTGTAGCGCACTCAGAACAAACTCGGGCGAATGGCCAAACATGGTCGGCCCAAATCCATTCACCAGGTCGATGTATTCATTTCCGTCGATATCCCACAGCTTCGATCCCTTGCTGCGCGAGGAAACAAGGCTGTAGACCATCTCCTTCCATTCCGGTCGAAATCCACTGACTACGCGAGGATCCGCGAGCGTCTGGCGATGTTGTTGCGTAAAGGCCTTCGACTGCGCGGTTTTCTTGCAATAACGTGAGCTCAGGTCCGCAATGAATCGCTCCTGTTCCGGCGTCAAGGTGTGATGTCCAGCCGCGCCAACCTGTTTCTGCAACAGAGAGTGATCGTCACGAGACCTGGAATCAGGAACTATTTTCATTGCAGTTACAGCCGGCTGCGCGACTGTAACTGTCTTCTGCTGTACGGGATGTGATTGTGTAGCGGCTTGCGCTACCGTTCCCACGCTTGCAGGTGTGCTTCCTAGAATTTGTAACTGTGATTGAATCAATTGCGTAACAGTCTGCAGCTGCTGCTGCATCAGCGTCGTAATGTTTCCATCCAATGCAATCTCTGCCTGCACCGGCGCTCCTTTGGCCTGGATTTGGCCTATTGTCAGAGCCACATTCGGCGCAGTCGCCGTCGCTGTCGCTCCTGTGATTTCCGCTCTTCGCTCATCTTGCACTGCCACAGCTCGCGCGGCATCCTGAGGCAGTTGCTGGTCAAGGTAGGCTGCAATCTGTCGAATCGAACCCAGCGTGTCCAGCATCTGACGAAACGCGATCTTCACCCCATATTTGTTTTGAAGTTTCTGCGCGGCCTGAGTTAGAAACAGCGAATCGAATCCCAGTTCCAGAAAGCTAGCTTCGTGCTGATCAGCGGCCAGATCCAGGCCCGATAGATCGGCCAGCAACTCAGCCACCTCCTGACTGAGCCTGGCGCTTCGTTCTTCTTGCAGTGTGGTTGTCGGGCTGTCCGTCTTTGTACTGGCGGTGGGTGTCACTTGTTTCTCCAAGGGCTTCAAAGTCGCTGCTGTACCGCTCCCGGTCATCGGCGAGTTGTTTTGTTCCAATAGTGAGCGTGGCGTATCTTCCGCTTCCAGGACGTCGGGCGCATCCGCCGCGGGTGCAGTCCTGCGAGCTTCCACCCAATACCGTTTGCGCTCAAACGGGTACGTCGGCAACGAAACTCGGTGACGGGGTTCATTCGCGTAATATGCGGTCCAGTTGAGTGCAACCCCGTGCGACCACAAAGCCCCGGCTGAAGCTGTAATTTCATCCCAGGAAGATTTTCCGGCCGTGCCAGCGCACGACCCGCAGGCAGGGATTGAACCACATGTCGCAATCTTGCTTCCACGCGGAAACTGCTGCCGCACCAGCGCGTTCAATGTGTCTCCGCCGCCGGTTTCCAGAAAAATCTCATACCCCTCCTGGATGACCATGCTGGCGGCGGCGCTGAAATTCACTGTCGCGCGACTATGCTGCGCCCAGTACTCTGGCGACATCGCCTCCGCGGCCGTCAGCATGCTTCCTGTCACGGTCGACATGATTGGCACGTTCGGTTCTTGCAAACGAATCGATGCCAGCAGAGTTCGCAGCCGTTCTACCACCGGCTCGACCATCGCCGAGTGAAAGGCGTGCGATGTATGCAGTCTGCGGCTTGCAATGTTTTCCCGCTCAAGCGATTTCGCCAGCCGTTCAATCTCCGCGGTGGGCCCGGATGCAACTGTTATCGACGGCGAATTGACTGCCGCGATCGAAACATTCTCCGGCAACATCATTTGTAACTGTTGCGGTTGCATACGCACGGCCAACATGCTGCCGCCCGGCATTTCCTGCATCCATTCGCCGCGCCGTGCCACAAACAGCAGCGCGTCGCTCAACGAGAAGATTCCCGCCGCGCAGGCCGCCACGAGTTCTCCAACGCTATGGCCCACTAGGCAAGCCGGCATAACGCCCCATTGCATCCACAACTTCGCCAATGCATAGCTGGTGACGAACAGCGCCGGCTGCGCAAACTTTGTTTGTTCCAGCGTCCGTGCCGCATTTTCCCATGCTTCGCTGTCCTTGGCATCGCCGACGGCAGGAAACATCACTGGCATTAGATCGAGCCCGGTCAGCGATCGCAGCTGCCGGCAGCATTCATCCACGATTTCCCGATAGAAAGGTTCGGAATGATACAAATCCTCTGTCATCCCCGGAAACTGCGTTCCCTGCCCCGGAAACAACATCGCCACGCGAGGCGACTCCGTCGAAATCGTCGCGCGTGACCGGATCGCTTCCGTCTTGCGAAGCTGCGCAATGGCATCCTCGCGAGTGCCAGATACGATCGCTACGCGATGCGAAAAAGGCCGCCGGCCCTCCGCCAATGTATAGGCCACATCGGGCAGCGAAACGTCCTCCGCGTCGGCGCGTTCCAGATGATTCGCCAGACGGGCACATTGCGCCACCAATGCTGTTTCGGTACGCGCAGACAAGCAGAACACCTGCTTAGGACGCTGTGACAATTTCGCGGCGGACGTTGGAGCTTCTTCCAACACCAAGTGAACATTGGTGCCGCCAAATCCAAAAGCACTCACCCCAGCCCGTCGAATTGCTCGTCCCCGTGGCCATGGCGTCGTTTGGCTGGCAACGATGAACGGGATATTCGGCAGGTCCAGACGCGGGTTCGGTTCACTGTAGTGCAATGTTCCAGGAATTTTTTCGCGATCGAGCGAAATCGCCGCCTTCACCAGGCCGGTCACGCCCGCAGCGACATCCAGATGTCCAATATTTCCCTTCACAGAACTCAGAAGACACGGAGCTGTTCGTGGCGCACCCGCTCCAAAGACCTCCGCCAGCGCACACACTTCAATGGGATCGCCCAGCGGAGTGCCGGTGCCGTGGCATTCAACGTAGTCCACCGAAGCCGGGTCGACGCCCGCCACCGCGTATGCCATCGAAATTGCGTCTGCCTGGCCTTTTTGGCTGGGAGCCGCGTAGCCAAATTTGTCCGAGCCATCGTTGTTGATGCCAGCCCCAAGCAACAGCGCATAAATATGGTCGCCGTCTGCAATCGCCTCTTCGGCGCGCTTCAACAGAACCATTCCAGCGCCAGCCCCAAACACCGTTCCCGTAGCCGCAGCATCAAACGGCCGGCAGTGTCCATCCGCGGAAACCATGCCGCCTTCCTGGTAAAAATATCCCCGATGCTGCGGAAATGAAATCGAAACTCCACCGGCCAGCGCCAGGTCCGACTGATAATTCGTCAGGCTTTGCCACGCCTGCGCCACCGCCAGTAACGACGTGGAACACGCTGACTGCACCGTCATCGCCGGTCCGCGCAAATTCAGTTTGTAGCTGATGCGAGTCGCCAAAAAGTCATGCCCGTTCCCAACCAGCGCCGGAAACGATCCCACCTGGTACGACCGCGTGAACTCTTCCCGAAATCCCGGGTCAGACGCCAGATGCAACAGCAGATACGTATTGATGCTCGATCCGGCAAACACACCAACGTTGCCCGCGACTCGTGCCGGGTCATAACCGGCATCTTCCAGCGCTTCCCACGCGCACTCCATTAGCACACGCTGCTGCGGATCCGCCACCTCCGCTTCCCGCGGCAAGATCCGAAAGAACTCTGCATCGAACAGGTCCACGTTCTCGAGCACCGCTCGCGCGGCAACATATTTTCCCTTTGCACGCTGGGCTTCGGTTAACCCGTCTTCCAACTCCTCCGTTGCAATCGGCCGGACTGACTCACGGCCTTCGCACAGATTCTGCCAGAACTGCTCCACATTCTCCGCGCCCGGAAAGCGCCCGGCCACTCCGATGATGGCTACCGCATTTTGCCAGCGATCGCTCATCGGGCTCCACCCTCTCTGGGAGCACTCGACGACGAAACCGTCGAAGGATGCATTCCCGGTCGCCGCGCCAACATCGCCGCGCGCTGACGTTGCCCCCGCAACTCGCCTGTCCCGACTTCTACTTTTGGCGCCTTACCGGCGCAAAGACGTAATGCCAGACTGCGGGATGTTGGATATGCAAACATGTCGACCAGCGCTGGAGTCGATGCAAATTCGGCGCGTAATCTGGCATGCATCTCGATCAGCAGCAGCGAGGTGCCACCAAGGTCAAAGAAATTTTCGTCCGCTGCCACGGCCGTGCGACCAAGCAACGTCGCCCACATTTCCTGCAGATACGCCATCGCCCTGGTTTCATCTACTCCGCTTTCGAGCTGCGCGGCCACTTCTTCGCGAGGCTTGGTCGCGGGTTTCGCATCATCCGGATGGGTCGCGATCAGGCGCTTTTCGCACTGCGCCTGCAGAGCAATGCGATCCAACTTGCCGTTTGGGTTAATCGGTAGTCTCTCCAGAAATAGCCAATGCTGCGGCATTGATGTGCGCGATAATCGCGCCAGCAGCCACGCGCGCAATATAGCTTCCGCACTCTTTGTTGGACTGCCAAGTGCAACGCATGCAACCAGCTGCTTTTCTCCCGACGGAACCGTCAACACCACCACCGCCGCATCGGCTACTACCGGCGAGGCTGTCAATGCATTTTCGACCGCCGCAAGCTCCACGCGATGTCCGGCAATCTTCACCTGGCGATCGATGCGACCAAGGAATTCAATCGTCCCATCCAGCCGAGCGACTGCCCGATCTCCGGTCAGGTACAGCAGAGCTCCCGGCCGGTCTGTAAAGGGGTCTGCAAGAAATCTTTCAGCCGTCGCTTCTGGCCGCCCCAGGTATCCCAGTGCTACCCCCGCTCCTCCAGCGGCCAATTCTCCCGGCTCTCCCGCAGGCAATTCATTTCGACCGGCATCAAGAATATGCGCGGTCGTATGCGCAATCGCCAGTCCAATCGGCAAAGTACCCTCGGCTCGATAGTCCCGCGGGACCACGTAGCAGCAGGTAAACGTCGTGTTCTCCGTCGGACCATAGCCGTTCACCATTCGCAGCGCGGGGTACAGAGAACGAATCCGTTCCACATATCGTGGCGAAATCACGTCGCCGCCAAACACCAGCTGGCGCAGCGGCGCAAACATCTCTGGAGTGTGCTCCGCAGCCAGATGAAACATGGCCGCCGTCAACCACAGGGTCGTCACACCCTGTTGCAGGATCAGCGCAGTATAGTCGTCGAGCCCCAGCGATCGTCCCGGCGCAATCACCAGCCGTGAACCATGCAGTAGACTTCCCCAGAATTCCAAAGTCGACGCATCGAAGGACAAAGGCGAATGCAGCAGGAAAGTATGCGCTGCGTTGAATTCGATGAAGTCCTGTCCCGTGACCAATCGCGCCACAGCGCGATGTGGAACAACAACACCCTTCGGCAATCCCGTCGAGCCGGAAGTAAACATCACGTACAGTGGGCTCTCTCCGTCGAGTTGAACCGCTGGAATTGCAACCGCCGCACCATCCGCAGGCCGCGCCACATTCTCCACCCCCAGCAGGAAACATCCTGCCCACACCGCTCGATCGGCATTTTGCCGAGTCTTCTCGTCCGCAACCCAATAACGAATGCCGCTCGAATCCCGTATCTGGCCCAACACCGCGCCGGAAAACTCTTTCACCTCGATCGGGACATAGCAGCCACCCGCCATCACAATTCCAAGGATGGCGGCGACACTCCCCGTCGACCGTGCGGCTGCCACTCCCACTCGATCTCCAGGCTTCATCCCCTCGGCAACCAGGCGAACCCGGAAGGCATCCGCGAAATTCCATAATTCCGAATACGTCAGGGCTTCCTGCATGTCGGCCAGCGCAATGGAGTTGGGAGCGCGGTGGACAACCGCGGAGAAAAGCTCGAGTACAGTCGTGTTCCACGGATTCGTTTCCGCCGCTTCCGCACCACACGGGGTCGCGGGCCGATCGCCATGCGGGTGCATGCCGCGATTGGATGTAACCTCGTACCCGCTGGTCGTCAACGCATTCGTTTTCACAGGCTACCGTGTCCGGAGTGGGAATATTGGCTACCCAATATTGAATTGCACGTGGAGTGCCAACTGGCCGGCAGTTGTCAGCCTGCCGCACATCCCGCCTCCACCTCGCTAGTGCAATCAGTTAGCAGAGTAGATTTTCCTCCGGTCGCTCTCTGCGCCGGCGGAACCCCTATTCCGATGTGAAGTGTGAAAAGCTTTTCCTACTGTTATCCCC
>JAJXZK010000343.1 GCA_021780095.1 Acidobacteriota bacterium
ACCATCATTATCGAAGTCCCCAAAAGCCACGCCCCGACTGGCATGCGCTTCGGCGATCGCGGGGCCTCCGAGATGCAAAAGCTCCTCAAATCGTCCACCGCCCAGATTCCGAAACAAGATGCGCGGCGACTTGAAAGGATATTCGGGATACTTCTTCTCCACCTCCGGGAATGTGCTGCCAGTAACCCAGAAAATATCCGGTAGGCCGTCGTTATCCAAATCAACGATTCCGTCACCCCAGCTTACGTACCGAGTTTCGACTCCGAGGCCGGAGCGCAGAGTGACGTCATTGAACTGCAGGTCGCCGATGTTCTGATACAGGGCCGAAGTGTCGTCGGCAAAGTGCGTCTTCAGGATGTCCAGTAATCCGTCTGTGTTGAAGTCTCCAACACCAATCCCCATTCCAGCCTGCACCCTGCCATCTTCGTTCACGGCCAGGCCCGATTCGAGGCCGATTTCCTCAAACGTACCGTGAGCTTTGCGATGAAACAACTGACTTGGGGTCGAATCGCAGGCAACGTAAATTTCCTGCCAGCCGTCCCCATCCAGATCAGCCGCGACCGCAGTTAAGCCATAAGCAGGCGTAACGGCGCCAACACCCGAACTCTCAGTGACGTCGGCGAAGGTGCCGTTACCGTTGTTGTGGTACAGCATAGGGCGCTCGGGAATTAATCCGCGTGGACCGCAATTCACAGGAACACCCTTGTAGTCGCAGTTGGGGTCTTTGCCGGTAGGCGGGACCTTGTCGAAATCAAAAACCACGTAGTTTGACACGAAGAGATCCAGGTGGCCATCGCGATCGTAGTCGACCCAGGTACAGCCGGTACCCCAACGATTGCCGGGGTGCAGAAGTCCCGCCTCCTTCGTCACATCGGTGAATGTGCCGTCGCCGTTGTTCCGGTAGAGAACGTTCTGCGGCCAGCCAGTGATGAACAAATCATCGAAACCGTCGCTGTTGTAGTCCCCGACCGTGACGCCAAACGCCCAACCTTGGCGGACCAGTCCGGCTTTCTCGGTCACGTCGGTAAATGTCCCGTTGCGATTGTTCTTATACAGCCGGTTGGTTGCGCCGCTGACTTGGCCGCTTCTGCGCGTTCCCGACAATAGAATAATGTCGAGCCAGCCGTCGTTGTCGTAATCAATGAAGGCGACGCCGCAGCCCATCGACTCGAGGATATAGTCCATGTGGCCGACCGGACCGAAGATGACTGGAGCATGCAGTCCGGCGCTCACGGCAACATCGGTGAAATGGGCATGAAATGGGAGCCCCGACGGCTTGCCACGCGGCTGCGGCCGAACACCGCGTGACGCCATACCACTTGTCACCTGGGCCTGTGAAATGCCTAGCCCAGCGGCACCCGCGCCGAGCGCGGCCAAGAATTCACGCCGGTTCATATCGCACCGCAGTGGGAGTTCCATGCTGTTAATGCGAAACCAATAAGCTTCAACCTGCTACCCAAGGTGCTTTTCATCCCAGAATAAAAATCGCGGTTGCATGCACTTTACATAGGCGACAACACTTCACGCAATCACCTAAACAGGAGCGGATCTGAGCAACGCAGCCTTATGGCTGGGAATTGGCTACTTCGGCCGGATTCGAATCAATACCGTCCAGTTGCCCATTGGATGCTCGCCCTGTTCGAATTTTGGCACAGGAGCACACACCGCTCGAATCTACGCGGCTCGACATTGGTGAAATCGTGGCTGAAGCCCCGCACAACGCACGTCCTCAGAGGTTATGCGGCTGAGTTGTCATTCTTCGGGAGCTTCGGTCGTAGCGGAAGCTTCCAGTCCTTGGCAGAAGCCGCTCCTGCCTTCACCCAGCCATATCAAAGGAAGAGCGAACCGAGGACTCCGGCACAAGCCGCCGCGATTCTGAGCTTTCGGCTGTGTTTCCTGGGGACCAGCATCGCGGCAATTCGAAGTCCAAGAGGTAGCAGACCTGACAATAAGGCGGACGCCGTGACCAACGCTCCACTTGATCCGCTCCGCAGCGGCGTACTTCTTCCTTCGGGGTAGAAAGCTCACGCCTGAACTCAAGGCTTTCAGTACCACAACTCAACAATCCAAGCAGACGGTGTTGGAGTGCCCGGCAAATTCTGGACCAGTTGCATTGAGAGCGACTGGTAAGGAAGGAGCATGGATGGGCAAGGCAAGGAAGCATAGTCGTTGACATGTACATCCACGGATTGAAGCAATTGAAGCAAGCGAGAATGTACGGCAGGATGATGCTTGGGGTGATTGAGAACTGACAGTCTGTCCCGCAGGTCGGCGGCAAGCAGCGCGGGGTATTGCGCGAGGGGGCTATCTTTACGCAGGCAGACGACCAAGCGGTTCCTTCGAAGTTCTTCAATGCAGATGTCCGGGTGGTCCAGCGGCAAGGTCACCAAAGCTGCATCGGCCGCCCCGCAAAGCACCTCATCGACAAGCTGCACTTCATCGGCGTGTGTCGGGCGGATCGATGCGGCGGGAAGAAGCGTCTTGTGGATTGCGCATAGGGAGCGGAAAAGGTCTGGTCGAGCCGAAGCACACGGAAGCAATCTCTCCCCGCTCAATGGCATTGAGCAGATCAATCACCTCATCGCGCAACTCCAGGAGCAAGCGGGCAAGCGGGATAAAGGCGGCGCCTGTATCCGTAAGACGAATGCGGCCACTACGAGACCGGCGAAAGAGGCGGACGCGGGCGATTTCCTGGAACTGTCTGGCCTAGACGGTAAGATTTGGCTGCGATGTATGAAGCTCGTCCGCGGCCGCGCGGAGACCTTGCTTTTCGAGAATCGTAAGCGAGTAGCGGAAATGCCGAAACTCAGCCCAATCGTTCATACCCCCAACCCGGTGAGAAAAACAAAGGTAATTGGCGACAGGTTTCTTTCGACAGCTCTTTCCTATCACGAGCGTGACAGGGAAACCGTCGATTTGCAATGAGAATCGCGTGCTTGGCCAAATTTACTTTCGTCGGCCTGTCCGCCGCTGGGCCCTTCACTTTGAGTTTGCCCGATAACTGCCACGTATCACCTGATCAATACGAAGTATTGGACGCGGTTATCGGAGTTCGCTGGTACACCGGAGGCAATCAATCCACGATGAAGGAATGCGACTACTGATGCAGCCAAGGAGTGAATCGGGCGGCTCTTCGCTGACGAAACTAATGGAGCTCGAGGACATGCACAAATCTGCGATTGACGGCTAATGCAGCATAGGCACGTATTCATTGCCAGTTTTCAGGCCATTCAGTTCCCTTGCGAGCTTGGCTTGTAACTTTGGTAAAAGTGGCCGGTATCGTTCGGATTCTTGATCACGAAAAGAGTCTTCCACCGCATTGCGATGCCCTCCGTGTAGATCTAGGAGGTCGCTGCATGCGTGAAGCAAACACCGAATCCAAAGCCGACAAAGAATCCGACTCCACTGATCCACAGGGTTTCCATGTCAACCCTCAATACACAGAGCTCGGACGGCGTCGAGGATGCCCAACAGAATCGCGGCGGGATCGGGCGGACAGCCGGTAATGGTGCGATGGACAGGGATCACGTTGTCCACACTGCCTCGGCTTGCATAGCTCCGGCCGAACACCCCGCCACATGCCCCGCAATCTCCAACCGCAATCACCAGTTTCGGATCCGGGACAGCCTCATAGGTGCGCTTCAGCGCCTCTTCCATGTTGACTGAGACCGGACCGGTGACCAGCAGCAGGTCGGCGTGGCGCGGGCTGGCGACGAACTGAATGCCGTGCCCCTCGAGGTTGTAGTAGGGATTATGGAGCGCCTGTATCTCCAACTCGCAGCCATTGCACGATCCGGCATCGACATGGCGGATGGAGAGGGCGCGGCCCAGCAGGTCTCGAAGACTCTTCTGCAATGCCTCTTCTGACCGGGATGCTTCACCAGAATCGGGCAAAGGCTCAGTCAGAATTCCGGTACCCACCATGCGCGAAAGAACGTCAAACATGATTACCTCACCCGTCTTGTCCGCTATAGGACAGGTTGAAGGACTTATTGATGAGTGGAAAATCAGGCACGATATTGCCGAAAACGGCGTGCTCAAGGAGCGGCCAGTTCTGCCAGGATGAATCGTGAGCGTGGCAGCGGCGGATGGCGCCGCCGGCTCCTGTTTCCAGAGCAATCATCACCGGCCCCCGCCAGCCCTCAATCAATCCGACCCCGAGGCGATTCGGCTGCGCAATCGAAACGGCCGCATGTATGGGGCCTGAGGAAAGATCTTCGAGAAGCAGGCGGCAAAGCCGCAGAGATTCAAGGATCTCGTCAAAACGTATCTGCACCCGCGCGGCGACGTCGCCGGATGTGTGCGTGAGCAACCCGGGCCGCAAGCTGCTGTAAGGCGGCCAGGGATGGTCCACACGCAGATCGCACCCAACACCAGAGGCGCGCGCCACCAATCCGAACGCACCAAGCTTCTCGGCCAATACGTATTCCAACCTTCCAGATTCACGGAAGCGATCCTGCACGCCAGCATGTTCGTCATAGATCGCGCGCAAGTTGATGACCGCTTCCTCCAGCTTCCGATAGTGGTTCAACAGCAGGCCCCGCTGCCGCTCCGGCAAGTCAACAGCGACGCCGCCGGGCACGATGCAGTCCATC
>JAJXZK010000183.1 GCA_021780095.1 Acidobacteriota bacterium
ACTGCCCCAGAATCTCCACCAGGTAACAGACGCAAATCTCCTGCTCCCCCATCAGGTTCAGCAGGCGCAGACGAGTGTTATCCCCCAGCGCCTGGAAAAAACGTTCCGCATTGAATTCAGCCTTCCTTGTCATGTTTTACTTATACGCCTTGACGAATATGTTGGCAAAGCATATATTCGCTTTGGAAGATATGTTCTCAAGGAGAATCGTATGCCCGAGCAATTGTTGGATTCAGTCAAGTCGAAATACGCCGCCGTCGCGGAAAGCACGTTGTCCAGTGATCATGCGGGCGTCAAGGCCGTCGCCGAGGCCTTCGGCTATACCGCCGAGGAACTCACCTCCATTCCTGCGGCCGCCAACATGGGCCTCTCCTGCGGCAATCCCACCGCCACCGCGCACCTCAAATCCGGCGAGGTCGTTGTCGATCTCGGCTCCGGCGGCGGTCTCGATGTTTTCCTCGCGTCCAAAATGGTCGGCCCCACCGGTCGCGCCATCGGCATCGATATGACGCCCGCCATGATCGATCGCGCCCGCGCCAACGCTGCCTCCGGCGGCTACACCAATGTCGACTTCCATCTCTCCACCATCGACAAAATTCCCCTGCCGGATGCCTCCGTCGATTGCGTCATCTCCAACTGCGTTCTCAATCTCGCACCCGACAAGCCCGCTGTCTTTCGCGAAATCGCGCGCGTCCTCAAACCCGGTGGCCGCCTCGCCGTCAGCGATATCGCTCTCAAACACGATTTGCCCGCGGCCCTCGCCAACAGCATCGCCGCCTATGTCGGCTGCATCGCCGGCGCCATTCGCATTTGCGATTACCGCAACGGTCTGCTCGCCGCCGGCTTTGAGCACGTTGAAATTGTCGACAGCGGCCGCGACCTGAATGCCTACGCGAAAGTTGAAAACCAGTCCGGCTGCTGCTCCTCCGCGATGGAAACTGACCATCCGCTGCCATCCGCTGACAATCCGCTCTCCATCGTCGAATCTGCGTGCTGCTCGCCGGCACCCAGCAAAGCCGCGCCGTTACACAACGAACTCGCCTCGCTTCTCTCGCAATACGACGTTAACGCCGTCGCGGCCAGCGTCAAGGTCTACGCAGTCAAACCACAGCCTGGCGCTGCGAAGTCCGGCTGCTCATAATCAAGAGAAACCTCGGGTGCCCCATTTCAAGCCTTCTGTTGGCTTGAGTGGGATAGAACGATATCCGCATCACGACCATCGCAATCCTGTTTGCGAACGAGCACTGAAAGGGTCATCGCATGCCGCACTACAATGTTTTATTTCTCTGCACCGGCAACTCCGCCCGCTCCATCCTGGCGGAGGCGATCCTGAACCACAAGGGTGCGCCCACCTTCACCGCCTTCAGCGCCGGCAGTCATCCCTCCGGAACGGTTCGTCCGGAAGCCCTTCGCCAAATCGCGTCCGCCGGCCTCAGCACCGCCGGCCTGCGCAGCAAGTCCTGGGATGAGTTCGCCCAGCCCGGCGCGCCTCATCTCGACTTCGTCTTCACCGTCTGCGATAACGCGGCCAAAGAAGTCTGCCCCATCTGGCCCGGTCAGCCCATCACCGCGCATTGGGGAGTGCCCGATCCCGCCGCCGTCCGGGGCACCCCGCAACAAATCGACCGCGCCTACGCCCAGGCCTTCGCCACCCTCGATCGCCGCATCACCCTGCTACTCTCCCTGCCCCTCGCCTCGCTCGACTCCCTAGCCATCAAACAGCACCTAAACTCCATCGGGCAGCAATGACCTCGCAGTGCATCAAGGCGTTCCGACTCCCGCCTCCTACGCCTACGGCACTTCAAAGTACCCTGACGTGGTCACCTGTTGCAGCGAGACAGGTGAAGTCAGGAGCTCGGGTGCGGACTGCTGCAATGAATTGAATTGCAGCGGCGTTCCGGCAGTCGAATACAACGACCAGAATTCTCGCACTCCGCTCGGGGGCGCGGGTGTAAATCCGCTTAACGCTGAAAGATCCGGCACGGTGAATGTGCTGCCCGCGCCTAGCCAATTCTTCGTCACGAACGTGTACGTGTTGTACACCACGTTGGAGTTAGAGAACTGGGTCCAGGATGAATTGACGACCGGCCCCGCAACCGTAAAGCCGCTTGTATTCGCGGTGAATGTCGGGAAGGCGGCCGCCATTGGAGCGGTGACTGAACTCAGGGGCGACGGGAGCGCCATCGTGATTGCGCTGGCCGTGCTGGACGACATCTGGGCGAAGACGCTCTGGCCCGTTAAGTTTGCGCCTCCCTGCAGGACATAAAAATCTCCAGGTTGGCTTTGGCTGCTCGGAACCGTGCGATAGGTGGACTGTGGCACTCCATTGAAGGGCCCGTCAAGTATCACCGACAGACCGCCAGATGTATTGTAAATAGGCTCAAAACCGGCAGTTGTCCCGGAGGGCACATTCGTGATGCTGGCCGGCGCAGATCCCAGCTCATCTGCTGCCGTCATCGGCGGAAATGCGATGGTGGCAGCGGAGCCAGTTATCGTCACCCCGCGTTGAATCTGGATCGCGAGGGTACCGTTGGCCCCGTCCGCTACCAACGCAACATCAAACGTTCCCGTTGGAATGCCCGATAGACCGACCGAGCCGCTTGTCGCGTAGTACTGAGCGGACCAGTAGTTTACGTACAACAGAACAGAGGTTGCTCCGGGAATCGCAGAAACGTCGAACGTTGCGTTTACGCTTCCGGACAACGAAGGACACGCCATTGACAGGGAAGTCGTATCTGTCGTCGTGGCCTGGATAATCGTTTCGTTTGAATAGGAATTCCCCGCCGCAAAAGTAGGACACACATAAGCGAATCCATATGCGCTGCTTCCCGACGGTACGGTGAACGAGGCGCTAGCCCCGGAAACCGTGAGCTGCTGAAATTTGCCTGTGCCCACCTGATACGCGACCCCACTAGGCATGGTCGCGCCCGTAAATGACGCTGTGACCGTTGTCCCGGTACCGCCACCGCCGCTCATACCCCCACTGCCGGCACAACCTGACAATGTTGCAAGCCCAAGCGCTCCGATCAGTGCGAGCGCCCTTCGAGTCGCTTCGTACATTAGATTCACCTCACCCAAGTTAAGCGGCAGTTTTGAAGACCTGTAAGTTTCAGTGCTCTTACGAAAACGCGACAGTAAGCTGCGGACCAGTAAGCGCTAGCCATATCGGTCAATCATAGACAAATTGACGAGACAATCAGGAAAACGACACAACTACTTTTACAGATTTTTCGCGTGGCTGCCGTCTCTCTTGTCCCGGGCACCCTTCATGATCGCTCTTCCAATGTGAAGTTGCGCGATGCTCCCGTCAAAAAGACTCGGGTTGCCTCATCTTTCGCGCATTGTCGCCGCAGGGACCGAAGTGTCGGATGAAAAATCTATCTCGCAATCATGGCTGCCAGCAGTGCCGTGCGCTTCGTCATCTCACTCACCACAATCGATTCATGCGCGGCGTGCGCGCCTTCGCCCACCGCGCCCATTCCATCCAGCGTCGGAATCCCCAGCGCCGCCGTAAAGTTTCCATCCGAGCCGCCGCCGGTGCTGGCCTCCTCTAATGCAAATCCCATCGCACCCGCCAACTTCTTTGCCTGCTGAAACAGCGCCACCGTTCCCCGGCTGCGTTCCATCGGCGGACGATTCATGCCGCCCGTAATCGTCAGCGTGCAGGCGCGGTCCTTCACCCGCAGCCCGCGAAACAGCTTCTCCACCCGCGCGGCATCACGCATCCGCGCAATCCGCACATCCACTTCCGCCTGCGCTTCTGCCGCAATTACATTCGTGCGCGTGCCGCCGAAAATCGTCCCCGGATTCACCGTCAGCCCCGTCTTCAAATCCGTAAATTGCGAAATCGTTTCAATCAGTCGAGCCAGTTCCAACACCGCGGAATGGCCTTTTTCAAAATCGACACCGCTATGCGCGGCCACGCCACGCACATGCACTCGATAATCCCCAACGCCCTTGCGCGCTGTCTTGTACGCGCCCTGCGGACCCTGCGCCGGCTCCAGCACAAACACCGCCGAACATTCCCGCGCAATCTTCTCCGTCACCGCGCGCGACACTTGGCTACCAATTTCTTCATCGGAGACAAGCAGCAACACCACCGGTGTCGTCAGCGCCTGCCGCTCGCGCAACATCGCCACCGCATGCAGCGCCATCACCACGCCCGCCTTCATGTCGTACACGCCCGGCCCGAACGCCTTTCCCTTCGCCACTCGAAACGGCATTTTCGCCAACGTCCCCATCGGCCATACGGTGTCCAGATGGCCTAACAACAAAATCGGCTTGCGACGCTCTTCCGCGCCTGCCTTCGCTCGACGCCCCATCGCGCCAAATCGCACTTCCAGCAAATCTCCAAACTGCTTCTGCCGGTGCCAGCGAATTTTCCCGCCAAGCTCCTCGAACCAACCCGCCACCACGCGGCTGGCGCGATCCACCGCCGCCTTGTCTTCGCTGGGAGATTCAATCGAAACCAGCGCCTCTAACTGCTCCAACATGCTTTTTTGTCGTTTTTCCGCGTCTTCCAGCAATTTGCCGGGTTCAACTCCCAGTGGATGGCTCACTCTGCGTCCTTTCGACCTTCTCGTTCGTCCTCGTT
>JAJXZK010000289.1 GCA_021780095.1 Acidobacteriota bacterium
GAGCTGGATACATGCTCCAGAAGTCTCCTGGAAGCGAAGGGGGACAGCCGCAAAAACTCAATGCAATCGACCCGCGTGCAACGGTGTTCCTTTGACTATACGCGAGCCTCTGCGACCACCGCATCTGTCTTTCGTTCCGGCTTCACGAGGGGGTCAGGGTGGCCGACGCGCTCGACCACTTCTGCGAGGGTGACGCAAATGGGAATGCCCGCGTCGCCGGTGATCACCTTGGCCGCTTTTGAAAGCTCCCCAGAGTGATTCCAAAGCCCAATTGTGATCTCCAGTGTTGGCTGGCGCGCATGCAACGCCTCATACAGCGTGCGCGCATAGGACATGGCGTAGGGCGGCAAAGCTGACAGACAGACCAGGTCGGGCCGGGCGTCGAAGACCTCAGCAATCGCCAGGTCTACGCTCTTCGGCGGAACTGTTCTCGCGGAATGGCCTGCACGGCGCAGCAATTGCGACAGCATCATCGCAACGGTTTCGTCCGAGTCATCCCGAACCGCCACGCAGACCACACGCTTTTCTATGCCGGAGGGAGGCGCCGGTTGCTTATCCGCGCTCATGGGCAGACTGACGTCCGGGACGGGTTCAAATGCGGGATGGGCTGGTTGGGACTCATCGCTTTTCAGCCCCAGTTCCTCGACTTGCTCCTGCGCAGTTTCAGTGATGAAGTTGACGGTTTCCTGGTCGAGAGCGTTGCGGTGCCGGTCTTGTTCGAACAGGCCGAGCGCTGGAACGATCACGCAATCATAAACGGCAGGGATGGAGTGCTCTTTCACGTACGATTCCAGCACCTGGCTGGATTCCTGCGCATCGCTGGCCAGCAATCTCTGGTAATAATGCGCCTCTGGACGCATCACGGGTTGGTCGCCAAGCAACACGGTCAGAAACTTGAGGCTGGGCACGTGAGAGCCCACGACGACCAGGCAGACGGTCAGGGGCACGGACAGAATCAACCCAATCGGACCCCAGATCAGAGTCCAAAAGACGGCGGCGACCAGGATCGCCAGCGGCGACAACCCTGTCTGCTTTCCATATACGTGCGGTTCGATGAAGTTCGCGGTCACCACTTCCATGCAGAAGAAAACAGCCATGATCAGCAGAGTGGGCGTCCAGGCGGTGTAGACCGCAATCGAAAATACCGTGGGCAGAAACGCGGCCGTGGGTGCGCCTACGTACGGAACGAACCGCAGAATTCCGGCCAGAGCTCCCCACAACAGGGCGTGAGGCAATGCAAGAAAATACAAGGCGACGAAGGTGATTGCTCCGTAGCAGGTGTTGACCAGGAGCTGCAATGCGAGATATCGGCTGACTCGATGGCCGGCTTCGTCCATCGCCTGAGTCATCAGGTTCAAGTGGCCACGTCCAGTGAGACGGATAAGGCGATTTCTCAAGTCCTCCCGCTGCAGTAGCATGAAGAACGTAAAGACCACCACGAGAAAGACGGCAACCAACGAACCTAGAACTCCGTGGATCGTGTCCAGTCTGCCCGACTTGGTTACATCCTGTACGGCGATCGGGTGGTCGGCCGATGACCCCAGTTGTTTCTTCTGGCGTTGTGATTGACCATCATCCCCCTGTAGTTTGAGCGTGCCGATTTGCTGCCCCAGACGATCGAGTTCCTGTTGTGCTCGTGCGAAGCTGGTCGACTTGGTGGGTTTGAGAGCTTCCAATTTGGCATTAATGTTGTAGGTGAAGTCCGCCATATGGTCGGTCACTGAAACCAGCTGGTTAAACCCCGTCCAAGCGATGCTCCCCACTGCAATTCCGGCCGCCAGGATGACGATGATAACGGCCAATAAGCGGGGGAGCCGAATGCGTTCCAATAGGGTGACTAGCGGAGAAAGCAAGAAAGCAAACAAAATCGCGAGGGCTAGCGGCACCACGACCGTCTTGGCAAGATACAGGACTGCGATGGTCGTGAGTGAAAAGATGAGGATAAAAAGGTAAGTTAGTTCTCGGGATTTCGGGTCGCGACTCATAGGAAAACCGACATACAGTGCAACCGGTTGTCATTCGCCCAAGTTTTTGACATTCCGACACCCGCATAATCGTTCTGCGCAGTACCTTTGGATCGGCTCACTGAACTCCCTTACTTTGGAGCTTACCCAGACGAATGACCTATCGAGGAAAGTCGCAGATGAATGAAAACCCGTGGATTTCGGAGCACTCAGCCAGCCAGGAGAACCAGGAGTCTGTAACTTCGATTCAATCCAGCCGCCGAAGGTTTCTCCGGATGGCCGCGGCAGCTGCCATTGTCTCAGCTACGGATCGGCTCCGAGCGGCAATGACTGCGTCTACGACCACGGCGAGCACCGCGAGTCGCTGGTGGACCTGGAAAGCGACCCGGGAGAAATGATCAACCTAGCGGGCGATCCAGTGCATCACAAGGTGCTGCGGCAGCATCGGCGGATGCTGGCCGAATGGTGCGTGGCCTTTGATACAAAATGGCCGCAAGCGCGCGTGTCGATTGAGCATGATCTTGGGGGCGCGGGATAATGAATTCCGGATGAATTCTCTGGCCGAATGCTCCGCATCCGAGGCGGCTTACCTGATCGGAGGAGTTTGTGAATCTTTATTGGATTAGAATGCGTCCTAGCTGGATAGCGTACGACCGCAAGGTCAATAACCCGGATGCAGGAGAGAACCATTGAAGTCAGGAAAGTCTGTGTTAATCCGCCCACTTTTTCGTTCGATCGTCGCAGTCAGCGCACTGGTGGTCGCGTTGCCTGCACTCGCCCAGAGTTTCCATAACGCACCCGCTTCGTCCGCCACGCTGGAAAACCCAGACACCGGAAAAACAAATGCTGTTGCGGGCCAACAGCTGTACAAGCAACGCTGCGCCTCCTGCCACGGCGCCAATGCCCAGGGGACCGGCAACATCCCTTCGCTGGCCAGCGGAGCTACCCAAGCCGCCAAACCGGGGGAGATTTTCTGGTTCATCACGCATGGCGATATGGCCAACGGTATGCCCGCGTGGGAGAGTTTGCCTGCCCAGCAGCGCTGGCAGATCGTGACCTACCTGAAGTACCTGCAAAGCCCTGGCGCCGCGCAACTGACGGCCGCAAGCAATGCCGAAACCGCGCCCACAGGAACATTGAACGCACCGCCGCCGACGCCTCCCTTCACCGACTTTCGATACGAGAAGCCAGGAACGATTCGCAAAATTACGGTGCAGGATCTTCCCGCGCCCTTTTCTACGCCATCCGCAGGCAACGGGCCGACGATCGCTCCCCGCCCCGCAGGTGTTTGGCCTCAGGCTCCCGAGGGATTCAAGGTGGACCTGTACGCGACGGGACTCGACAATCCGCGCCTGATCCGGACCGCTCCCAACGGAGACTTCTTTGTTGCTGAAACTGAAAAGGGTCAGATCATGGTTTTCCGCGGAATCACCGCGGATGGAAAACCGAAGACAACCAGCATTTTTGCGAGCGGGTTGAACGAGCCTTTCGGGATTGCGTTCTATCCTCCTGGGCCGAACCCGAAATGGCTGTACATCGGGAATACGAACGCGGTCGTGCGGTTCCCTTACAAAAACGGCGACTTGACCGCAACCGGGCCGATGCAGCACCTTGCGAATCTGCCCGCGAACGGCAGGGGACATACCACCCGCGACATTCGGTTCTCTCCGGATGGCAAGACGATGTTTGTTTCGGTAGGTTCGGGCTCGAACGTCAACGATCCGGACACGCATCCCGAAGAAAAAAATCGCGCCAATATATTGGCGTTTAATCCCGACGGCTCTCACATGCGCATCTATGCCTATGGAATTCGCAACCCGGTAGGGCTGGCGATCAATCCGCAGACGGGCGAGTTGTGGTGCAGCGTGAATGAACGCGACGCGCTGGGCGACGACCTTGTGCCGGATTACATTACCCACGTCCAGAAAGGCGGCTTCTATGGCTGGCCGTGGTGGTATATCGGCGGGCACCAGGACCCGCGGCTGGAAGGAAAGCATCCTGAGTTGAAAGACAAGGCCATCGTTCCGGATGTGCTGTTGCAACCCCATAACGCGTCGCTGGAAATGACATTTTATGAGGGCAAGCAGTTCCCGAAGGAATATGATGGCGACATTTTCGCCGCCGAGCACGGCTCCTGGAACAGGGGAACGCGCGCCGGGTATGAAGTGATTCGAGTTCCCCTGCACCAGACGGGCCACGCCACCGGAGAATACGAAGATTTTCTGACAGGCTTCGTACTACCGGACGGCAATGCCTGGGGACGCCCAGTCGGTGTTACGGTCGCGCCGGATGGATCGCTGCTGGTCACCGACGATGGTTCGAACTCCATCTGGCGCGTCACCTATACCGGAAAGTAATATCGCTCCGAACGCTTCACCGTTTTTCGTTCGTAAGAAGCCGCAAAAACCTGACGCCACCGGACCGATTCTCTACTGAATCGAGTTCGGTGGCGAAACATTTTGCACGCCGCCGTATTCACTCTGTCCATCTACTTTCCTGAAGATCATTGGAAGTTTGTAAATTTCCATTAGAATGCCTTACATGCGTGGCCGCAGTTGGGTGTGCTGAAAGTTTTCAGGAGGATCTCTGAGATGAAGCCGATTCTTTTTCGCGATGCCAGCGTGTGGGACGGAAGCGGCGCGTCGGCCTTTCCCGCCGATGTTCTAGTAGAAGGCGACAGGATTAAAAGCATCACCCGCGCGCAGGAAAACCTGATCGCAGAAGGCGCCACGGTAATCGAGGCGCGCGGAAGAACCCTGATGCCAGGTCTTGTCGAAGGCCATGCGCATATTTCGTTCGGCGGCGCCGTGAATGATTCGGATTTGGGCAACATTCCGCCTGAAGAGCATGTTTTGCTGACGGTTCGCAACGCGAAAACATTGCTCGACCACGGTTTTACCAGCGCCTACAGCGCGGCCACGTCGAAGCTGCGCCTGGATGTTGTGATCCGTAACGCGGTGAACGCTGGAGAATTTCCTGGACCACGCATCCGCGCGGCAAGCCCGGAGATCACGGTGACCGGTGGCCTGGGCGATGAACGCAAAGCGCACATGTATTACGAGAGCTTTGGGTTGATTGCCGATGGTCCGGAGGAGATCCGGAAGGCGGTTCGCTTGTGCTGCCGCGAAGGCGTGGACAACATCAAGGTGAACATCTCCGGCGATGATCTAAGCCCTGCAGCCCACGGCGGACTCACAGTGATGCGCGAAGACGAGGTGCAGATGGCGGTCAACGTTGCCCGCGACTTTGGCAAGAAGGTCAATTGCCACGCGCGGGCGGCGGAGTCGGTGAAGCGCGCGGTTCGCTGCGGTATTGACGTGATCTACCACTGCGAGTCGGCCGATGAAGAAGCGCTGGATATGCTGGAGTCTGTGAAGGATAGGATTTTTGTGGGGCCGGCCATCGGCATCATTTACAGCACGCTGTACGAAGGCGAACGCTTCGGTTTTATGCGCGACTCCAAGGTAGGCCGCATGATGCAGCGCACGATCGACACCACGGCCACCGTCTATACCGAGCTTCGCAAGCGCGGCGTGCGCATTCTGATTGGGGGAGACTACGGATTTGCCCAATCTCCGCAGGGCGACAACGCGCGCGACCTGAAACATTTTGTTGACCTGCTCGGTTTCTCACCCAGCGAAGCGCTGCAATGCGGCACCCGCATTGGCGGCCAGGTGATGGGGATGGGGAACGAACTCGGCCAGGTAAAAGAGGGCTATATAGCCGATTTGCTTCTGGTCGATGGCGATCCGCTGAAGGATCTAGACCTGGTGGTCCGCGAGAAAAATCTGCATGTGATCATGAAGGAAGGCTCGCTTTATAAAGATTCTTCGGCGACACCGCCTTCGAAGGTTCGGTAAAGGGAAAGACGAGCTGGTGGGTCTTCCCCTCCCTGATAAGCCGAAGTATTCCGTGCAGAAAAAGAAAGACCGTCGCGATGACTCCTCGCAACGGCCTTGAATGTAACAAACTTTCAAGAGGCATCTCTGAATCTACAAGGGCTACACTGAGTTGTCTTGTATCCTTAGATGGATGTCAGACTCAACCTTTCGATGGATATAGGTTTGAGTACACCTCGTACAGACCGCGTGGCACCTGGCTGCTCAACGCGCCGGACCGTTTCCAAATGCAATTGTCGATTTGTTGCATCCATGGGCGAGACTTGTCTTCGTCGATGGATTGGATGGATGCTCCTTCTTCTGGCGTGTAGCTGCGCCCATGCCCTAAATCCGGATCGAAAACTAAGCCAGTATGGGCTGCAGACCTGGCAGACAGACAGCGGTCTGCCGCAAAATTCCGTGCGGGCGATTTTGCAGACACGCGATGGCTACCTGTGGTTCGCAACCCGCGAAGGTGTGGCGCGATTCGATGGGATCGATTTCACCGTGTACAACCGGAGGAACACTCCGCAGTTGCTGAGCAATGACATTCGAGGTCTGCTGGAAGATCATGACGGAAACCTGTGGATCAGCACTGCGGACGGACTGACAAGGCTACGAGACGGTCAATTCACCGCGTTCACCCTGGCGCAGGGCCTGCCGGACAACAGCATTTGGAGCGTGTTTCAAGACAGGCGTGGCAGTGTGTGGACGATCACCGCAGGCGGCCTCGCGCAGTTCAGCCGCGATCACTTCCTCCCGTATACAACGCAGCAAGGGCTCTCCAGCGACACTATCAGCTCCGTGGCCGATGGGCCGAACGGTACGTTGTGGGTGGCGACGGACAGCGGACTGGATCAGATTGAACGCGGGCGAATAAACAAGCCATTCGCCGGTTCGCCATTGGGAATCGAGACCATCCGCGCCACTGCAACCGACCGTGCAGGTACCTTGTGGGCAGGGACACAAAACGGCGTGCAGCAGTTTTCCAATGGAGCGCTTCGCACTTACGGAGTTGCCGACAGACTGCCCGACAACAAAGTCGATGCTCTGCTTGCCGACAGATCGGGAAACATCTGGATTGGCACTCCGGCTGGTCTGGCGATGATCCAGGACGGAAAACTGACGGCCTATACCACCGCGAATGGACTACCTGGAAATCAAATCCAAGCCCTGTATCAGGATCGGGAAGGCGCGTTGTGGGTAGGGACGAATCATGGCATCGCGCGCATTCGTGATGGAGCAATCAGTATCTTCCAGTCGAAGCAAGGCTGGGCGGAAAACCTGATTCTGGCAATGTATGAAGATCGCGAAGGTTCTCTGTGGTTCGGCACAGAATCGGCTGGAGTCGCGCTGCTGAAAGATCAGAAATTTACCACATTGACGGAAAGCGATGGCCTCTCTGACAACTTAGTCAGCTCGGTTTTGCAAGGACCTGATGGCGAGATGTGGATTGGCACGGAGGGCGGCGGGCTGAACCGTTATGGTGACGGCCATGTCTCTGTTTTCACCGAAAAGCAAGGACTGACGAGTGATACAATTTTGTCCCTCGCGGCCGACGCCAAGGGAAATTTGTGGGTGGGAACTCCGGATGGACTCAATTATATGGAGCACGGCCGGTTCACTGCAGCCGTGGCGTCGGATTTGCTCCCGGATGAATTTGTTCGCTCACTGCTTGCGACCTCAGATGGCTCGTTGTGGGTTGGTACACGGCATGGACTGGCACAAATCAACGGCAGTCGCACTACGATTTACACGCAGACGGACGGCCTGGCGAACGACTTTGTTGGAGCGCTGACCCAGGGTGGCGACAACAGTTTGTGGATCGGTACGCTGCACGGACTCAGCCATTTTTCGCATGGCAAATTTATCAACTACACAAAAAGCGATAGGCTCTCGAGCGACGTGATCACGGCGCTTACGCTGGATTCGCAGCACCATCTTTGGATCGGCACAAATGGAGAAGGCCTCAATCTTTTGGCGACCGATGATCCTCAACATGGGATCCATTCTTTTTCAGCAAATCTTGGACTCCCCGATGTGATTGACGGCATGCTGGAAGATCGCAGTGGAGCCCTCTGGATCAGCTCAAATACGGGAATATTTCGCGTGCGTACCGCCGATTTGGTGGATGTGGCTGCAGGTCGAAGCCAGTCACTTCCGATCACTGCCTACGGCACTGCGGACGGAATGAAGATTCGCGAGTGCAGCGGCATTGGGCATCCTTCCTCATGGAAAGCGAATGCCGGGACCCTGTGGTTCTCTACGCTGAAAGGAGTCGCATGGATTGATCCTGCAAAATTGCAGCGGAACACGGTGGCGCCGCTGGTTGCGATCGAGCAGATTTCGGTAGACGAAAAAAACATGCCGCTGAACGGGATGAGAAAGTTTGGTCCGGGGCACTCGCGGTTTGCGTTTCATTATGCGGGGCTCAGTTATGTTGCGCCGCAGAAAGTGCAGTACAAATACCGGCTCACTGGATTTGATCGGGGCTGGATCGACGCTGGCACTCGACGTGTTGCATACTACACGAACATTCCTCCGGGGAACTATCGTTTCGAGGTGTTGGCGGCCAATAACGACGGCATCTGGAGCACCACCCCCGCGACTTTCAAGTTCCAGTTACAGCCATATTTTACGCAGACGTATTGGTTCGACATACTTTGCGCGGTGCTGATTTTGTTGCTTGGGTGGCAGGTTTATCGCTGGCGCGTGCATCAGGTGGAGTCTCGATTCGGCGCCGTACTCGCAGAACGTACCCGAATTGCACGCGAGATTCACGATACGCTGGCGCAAGGTTTTGTCGGAATCTCTGTGCAGTTGGAATTAGCCGCCCAGATGCTGTCCAGTTCGCCGGCGGCGGTGCGCGAACAGTTGAACCAGACTCGCAAACTGGTTCGAGACAGTCTGGCAGAAGCGAGAAGTTCCATCTGGAACCTGCGATCAAATGAGCCAGGTACCGTCGATTTTGCGTCGAAATTTTCGTGCGCGATTCGAGCGCGAACCGCAGGCAAGCCGATTGAGACCAATATTCAATTCACAGGGACCTATCGATCCCTCCCGTCGAACGTCGAATCGGAGTTGCTGAAGATTGCGCTGGAAGCGGTCGCTAACGTTCTGCAGCATGCGGGAGCGACTCATCTCGACATCCAGGTGCAGTATGAGATCAAGCGTCTGCGAATGCAGATCCAGGACAACGGCGTTGGGCTTTCGAGCGACATGGCCGACGCGATACCGGCGGGGCATTTTGGAGTGATCGGAATGCGCGAGCGCACGCAAGCGATTGGAGGGGTTTTCACGATGAGCAGCCTACCAGCAGAGGGAACAAAAATAACAGTGGAGCTACCGCTCAATTAGCATAGGGAAAGCGCTACAGGGGCCGCATGCATCGACGACGGCTTGAGACAATGTGAAGCCCATGCCTGACTCAATCAAGATCATGGTGGTGGAAGACCATCACGTGGTGCGACAAGGCCTGGTCGCGCTGCTCAACGGCGTGCCTGGGATGCAGGTGGTGGCCGAGACGGCGGATGGGGGCATGGCGCTGGCATTGTTTCGTCAGCATCTGCCGGACGTTGTGCTGATGGATCTGCGTTTGCCGGGCATGAGTGGCGTCGAGGCGATCACCCACATACGCAGCCAGTATCCACAGGCGCGCATCATTGTCCTGACGACCTATGATGGGGATGAAGATATTCATCGGGCGCTGGACGCGGGCGCGCGCGGCTACCTACTAAAAGGAATGTCCGGCGACGAATTAATGGATGCGATACGCGCGGTGCACTCCGGTCGATCCAGAATTCCCGCGCAGGTGGCGGAGAGACTGGCGGAACGGATGGTGAGGCCAGCGCTGACCGATCGAGAGCTGGGCGTGCTTCGCGAAATTGTTTCTGGGAAATCCAACAAGGAAATTGGCAAGGAACTGAACATTTCCGAAGCCACGGTAAAAACCCACATCAACAGTATTCTTGGAAAGTTAGGCGTAACGGATCGGACACAAGCCGTCACGGCTGCGATCCAGCGCGGTATAGTTCACTTCTAGACAGCATTCCCGCCGAGAGGAATTGGGCACTCGCATGACACGTCGAACCTTTGCAATTCTTCTGTTACCGGTGGCCGCCTTGGCTCTTACTCTGAACATTTCGGCGGCGCAACAATGGCGTGTCGCCACGCAACAGGAGCTAAACTCCTGGATTCCGGCGCGTGCGCCGGTAGTGAAAGAACAAATTGAAACGGAATCGCGCACGGAGACAGGCATCGTCGATAGCGCCGGAAAATATATTGCGGGCGCGGTGCTCATCACGTCTGGATACTCCGCCAACGGTAAGTATTCGATTCTGCTACTCACGCAGGTTCCGCTGAAGATCGGAACAGCTTCGCTGGAGCCGGGGCAGTATGTGTTTGGGTGGCAACGGGTGAACGACAATCTGGACGTCCTGTTCTATGAGGCCGCCTCCGGTCGATTTCTCGGCAAGGCACAGGCTATCCGCGATGACACGCATCGAAAGATCGAGTCTTTCCGGATTCTTCCGCCCAACGATCACTCGGTGATGTTGATCGGGCGCTTCGGGTTTCATTACGAACTGGCAAAGTAATCGAGCCGCGGCGGATTCCGCTCGAAGTTGATACGGGGCCACAATTACAGGCTCGCGCTACGCGACCGTGATAGCGGCAACTTCATAGTCTGCAACGCCCGGAATGGTGAACTGCAGGATTTGACCCTCCAAGCGAAACGGCACGGTTCGCCCAGCCTTCAGCAGTTCGACAGATTTCACTCCAACACCGCGCGGCATTTGCATGGCAACGGTCTGAGGCCCTATCGGGTAGCTCGTCTGCAGCCAGCAGTGCTGCGCATTGGGATTGGTGTAGTTGAGCACGTGGATGGCATATCCGGGCAGCGTTTCCCACGTCAGCGCCTCGATGAACCCTTCTCCTTGAATGTGAACGATCTGTTGATCGCCGCTAATCCACTGAATGGTGTTGAGCAGCAGGCGCAGAAGATCGCCGTGGCCGGTAAGCCAGTAGGTGCGCTCGATATCTCCGGGGAAATAGGCGATGCGGGAGGAGCCAACTTCACGCAGAACTACCGCCGGCTCGTTTGTATGCGAGACGGGAGGGTAGGCAAGCTCCGGGGGATAACTGACAAAGCCGGGGACGACGGTGAGCAAAGGATTCGGCACGGGCTTAAGCGGGATGCGACTCTGCGCGCCGGGAATCCAGTTGGTATTGGTGAATCCATGCAAGAGGGGATGTTGCCCAGCCGCATTCGGATTCTCGATGCGCGCGTAGTACGCGTTGCCGTTGGTGCCGACAACATCGTCCGCCTTGTGGATGCCGAGCAGGTCGGCCAGTCCAAAGTCGGGGCGGGGGTTGAGATTTTCATCATAGAGCGAGGTTTCAAAGCTGGCCATAATCGAGCCACCGGAGTGGACGTAGTCTCGAATCTGCTGGCATTGCTGATCGCTCAGCATCGCGATATTCGGCAGCAGCAGGGCGCGATATTTGCTGAGGCGTTCGGGATCGAGGCGATCTTCATGCACAAAATCAAATGCGAAACGTCCCTGAAGGAGCGCGTTGTAGAGGCCCTGTGTCGTCTCATGCATGTATGCGTGCCCATGTGCCGTAGCCGGCCCGGGATAGAGCAACTGCGTGCTCTGCCCCATGACGACGCCAATATTCGCGATAGAGCGGCGAGTGGTCAGGTGAGGATCATGCTGAGCGGTCCAGCGGAAATAATCGGCGCCGACTGCCTGCCAGCGGCGATCTTCACCCAAGCCATCCTCTGAACCAACAAAGTGATAGTACGGAACCATGCCGCCGGCAAGAGTTTCGTTCAGCCACATGATTGCTTCGGCGGGAGTCTTGGAACCGTTTCGCCATGTGACTGCGCCGGTGGAGTACGCGCCAGTGACGTTTGCAGCAAACTTCCCGTCGAGCACGGCGTTGCAGGCGCGACCCTGCAGGGTACATCCCCAAACAGCGGAGTCACTATAGGTGCGTCCCTGGTTGTCGGCCTGGAACCACGCCGCAAGCTTGCCGAGGCGATCGAGATTGGGACCGCAGCGGACGTTGCCTCCAAGGTTGGCGAAGAAAAAGCTGTCTGGTTTTTTTTCTTTGGCAAGGGCGTCGTACTTTTGCCAAAGCTGAAACACGCGATCGTTAAACACGGCCCAGTAGGCTGGAGTGTTGGCAGGGGGTAGCTTGCTGCAAATGGCGCAGTGGCAATCCGGCAGGCTTCCGATCGGCGGCCAGCCGTTGGTATAGAAACAGTCCACATCGTAGAGCGAGTTCACCTCTTGCATGATGGCCGGAATGTAGTCATCCATGTAGCTCGAGAACATGCAGGTTTGAAACAGGCGCGGATCTTGACCGCTGAATTGCACCGAGCCATCCTTATGTCGCATGGCCCATTCTGGATGGGCCGCCAGAGCATCACCCCAATTGAGATCCGGGCTCATGCGGGCGACCACGCGCATGTTGCGCTTTTTGGCGGCGGCGACACACTCGCCGAAGAAATCGCGACCATGTAGATATTTTCCGTGCCGATGGAACGGGACCTTCGAAGGATAGAAAGCAAGGATGCCGGTGACGCTGATGAAGACGATATCGGCATCGGCGGAGTGCCAGTAGTCAGCCCACTCTTCAACGTTCATGACGGCGGGATCATGCTCCGTCATGTTGCTTTGTCCGACGCGACGTACCTTTTGCAGCCAGGGCAGGTGGGCAGGAGCGACTGGAGCGAGGCGCGCAGGCAGCGGGACAAGGTTGGGCGTGGGTCCGCTCGCGAGTGCAGCGGCAACCTCTTCCGCCGCAAGGGTCGAGGCAGAGTCGAGACTATGGAGTGCGGTCAGTGGAAGGGCGGCGGCACTGGCTTTCAGGAAGGTACGGCGATCGAACATTGGAGCTCCCATCGAATTGCCTGCGATGGAAGTGTAACTTCCAGGAAATGGTTTGGGCCACTCATTTGCGGACGGCTGTCATTGTCAGCCTGGTTTGACCACAGTAAAACCTCCTCAATCGCTATCGACGTAGAGCCATTGTTCCTCACTGCAGGAAGAGTGACGAAGAATGGCAAGCGGTCCGCAGGGACATAAGGCTCGAACCAGACAAGTTCGTCAGAAGGGCACTGAAGCCAATTTTGACGGAGTTTGGATTAGATGGAGGCGCACACGCGTTCCGGCACGGAAACGCCACATTGCTCGATTCGCTGCACGCCCCGATGGCCGTCCGACAGGAACGGCTAGGACACGTCGACGCGAGAACAACTATGGGGTTACACGCATCTGAGGACGGCAGACGATATGCGGTTGTCGGAGAGCTTGGAGCACTTCTGGACAAGGGATTCTTTGTCCAAGATTTGCCTAAGTTGTCGCTAGACGGAGAAACGGCCTCCGAGTTGAGTTCGGAAGCCGTTTAGAATCTGAAAGTTTTTGGTTGCGGGGGCTGGATTTGAACCAGCGACCTTTGGGTTATGAGCCTGACAGGTCAATCTAACTTGTTGTTGATTCGACGACTCTTACACCCCCGCAACCCTCGTTTTCTGTCTAATTCGCCTCGATTCTTTGCCCAAGTTTTGCCTAAGTTTTCCCCAGCCATTTTCCCAGCGAATTCGTTCACCGTTTCCTCTTTTGGAGATTGCGCCGTGGGGCTCAAACCCCTGTTGATCTACTTGGACTTCCGTCTCTTGGGTCTAGCGAGGAGTTCCGAACGTCCGACCACTATTCGAGGGTTCTCCAGCTTCGGTGGATCGGAAATGCCCTCGAAGGCTTCGCTGGACTTCCAAGGGCTCAGAGCGTACATCCGAGAATCCCGCAGATGGTTCACTCCGTCGTTCCAAGTCGCCAACATTCGTTTACCTGTGTCCTTGAAGCCACCATGGTCGTTCATCATCTTTCGAACCGCAGGAGCCGTATCTGCAACTGCGTCACTGATGCGTTCCACCATCTCCTTCTGTGCCCTCTCGGGGATGCTGAAGGTCGCTGTGATGAACTTCGCGAGAGTCTTTCCCGGCAACCACGTCTTCCTGCCGCCGAACATGATGCCGGGGGGATTGTCCCGATACCCCGCATAGACCGAGGTTGTGAAGAAATCATAGACGGGGGCGAGTCGTGCATCGTTTCGAGATGTGTAAAGAAGAGCCAGATTCTTCGAGTGACAATCCGCATTTCGCAGGGCGTAGGTCATAAGCAGAATCGCCGTGAGCTTCTGGAATGTCTCGTATTGGTACTTGCCGTCCACATAGGTGCGAACTGCCTTGGCGATTCTCTCCCATGTGGTTTCGTACTTGTTCTGTGGCCGGAGTCCGAGGAGAGCACAGAAGTCTTCCATTGCCCGGAAGGGCTTGCCATTCTCATGCACGTCGAAACGGTGTACGAGTAAAATATTGCCGTCTTCGGACAGTTCTGTTTTCGCACTTTCGATTACTTTTGCCGTCACCTGCATACAGAGGTGCTCATTGGCGGTGGCGAACGGAAGCCTCGCTGATGAGCCCTTGATGATGTGCTGATGCGTGAGGAAAGTCGCCTTCTTGTGCTGTCCAAGTCCACCCTGCTTTTGCTCTTCGGTGTCCAAAAACTTCGGTAAGACTCCCGAAACGCCGCTCTTCGCATGTTCTCGGACAAGCTGGGAGAACGCCTCCTCGGAGTTGTCCCCTTTGAGGAGTTCCGCAACTTCAATCGGCTTTGCTGGTTCGTTCAGTGCTGCTCCTGGTGGAGCAACCTTCAACCTTCCCACCATGTTCCTCCCGATAACGGAAAGGAGGGCAACCGGACTTGCACCGATGTGGGGGCCGAACTCCTCCTGCAAGACTTGCAGGAGGTATCCCTCCGGGAGATTCATTTGGAAAATGGGGTGGAGTTCGTCATCCCAGAGGTAGGATTCCGTCCGCACGGGCATAGTCAGGGATACGAGGTTCTCTGGGGCGACTTCCGGGAGGTAAGCCATGACACTCTTGAAGTCGCCAACCTGTTCGAGCACCCCGACATGCTGGTCGAGGACGTGGACGTTCAGCTTCATGCCCCACCTCGTTCACGCCGCAACTCATCGAGGGTGCCTTCTGTCCCGACTTCTGTGAGGGTCAGTTCCAACCCGAGTACGGCAAGCACGGCCATGAGCTTCCGTGCCCCGAACTCTGACAGTTGTCCGTTCTCTAGGCGAGACAACAGCGCTTGCGAAAGACCAGATCGAGCCGCTACTTGCCCTTGCTTCATGTTGAGTAGCTTTCTTCGTTGGGATAGTGCCTGTCCGAGTTCTGGTATCGTTTGCATTTGTTGTAGTATACGTCAAATATAACTATAGATATGACTATTTTTGACGTATACAGCAATAAAGGCCATTGTCGAGACTCGCCTTGGAGACTGAACACCCCGTCCGGAACCCGCGCCTTCTGCCGTGACAGTTAGAAACTGGATCGCAACTCATTGATTCTACAGCGCACTGATGGCTCAGAAAGCGCTCAAAAGCACCCAAAAATGACCTTCAGCACCCTGATCGAACCCTCGGCGAAACGAAAAAGCAGAGGTCAACCATGCAGGGACTGCCCGGTAGTTTGTATGCGGTGGCTAACCGTTGGAACCGCGAACGTAAAGAAGGCTCCGGAGTTTCTTCGTAAGCGTCCGGGTCTGGCCGTATAGACATGAGGATCTACGTGGCCGACGATCTTCTTGTGAGAGACGCGATCGAAGTTGGTGTGGATGGTGGCCAGGCAAAGCGGGTGTATCGCACGGCAGAGGAGAAGCGGCGGATCGTTGAAGCGACGCTGGTGCCGGGCGCATCGATCGCGCGTGTAGCGCGTGAGAACGGCGTGAACGCCAACCAGGTCTTCCAGTGGCGCTACGAGCACCGCAAAGGCATTGGCTGGGCCGCCAGCCAGGCGCGAACTGAACTTTTGCCGGTGACCGTGAGCCGCGAGCCGGACAGCTTGATGGCGCCTGAAGTCACGCCGGTCACAACTGCTTCGGGTTCGATCCACATCGAGTTGCCGGGCCGTGCCTTGGTCAGCGTGGAAAGCGGGGTCGATCCGACTCTGGTGCGTGCCGTCCTGGGGAGCCTGGTGCGGTGATTGAGCTGAAGACAGGCACGCGGATCTGGATCGCTGCGGGATTCACGGACCTGCGGCGTGGATTTCAGGGGCTCGCCTCACTGGTCGAGACGGTACTGGAACAGCAGCCGTACTCCGGCCATGTCTTCGTCTTCCGCGGCAAGCGCGGCGACCTCATAAAGTTGCTTTGGTTTGATGGCGACGGCCTATGTATTTTCCAGAAGCGATTGGAACGCGGGCGCTTTATCTGGCCGCAGGCAACGAGTGGAAGCGTGGCGTTGACGCGTGCGCAGTTGTCGATGTTGTTTGGAAGGTATCGACTGGCGCCAGCCGCAGAGAACCTGGCAACCATTGTCGGCAGGATAACTCACGCATTTTTTATCTATAACTCCGGCTTACTTATGGCATACTTTCTGCGATGGCCGATACCCGCGTCGCTACTGCCGATTGGAGTACTTTGGACCGCGTGGTTCTGGAGTCATTGATCGCCGCGCAACAGCAGCAGATGTCAGCCAAGGATGAAGCTCTCGCCGCCCAGCAGGAGAAGCTACTCAGCCGCGACAACGAGATTGAACATCTGAAGCTGGTCATCGCCAAGCTGCGGCGGATGGTCTTCGGCACAAAGAGCGAGAAGGTCACCCGCGAGATTGAGCAGCTGGAGTTGAAGCTCGAAGAACTGGAGACACAGCAGGCCGAGCGCGTCACCGCAGCAACCACGGCGAACACTCCTGCGAAGAGCAAGCCGACGCGTCGTCCTCTGCCGGAACACCTGCCGCGCGAAGTGCATACACACCTTCCAGCAGAGGACGCATGCCCGGATTGCGGCGGCGAGTTGCGCAAGCTGGGCGAGGATGTCTCCGAGATTCTGGAGCGCGTGCCTGCCACCTACAAGGTGATTCGCCATGTGCGGGTGAAGATGGCCTGCAGCAAGTGCGATGTCATCGTCCGGGCGCCTGCGCCTTCCAGACCCATCGAGCGCGGACTTGCCGAGCCGAATCTGTTGGCGCATGTGCTGGTCTCGAAGTATGCCGACCATCTTCCGCTGTATCGCCAGTCGGAGATCTTCGCTCGCGAAGGCATCGATCTGGACCGCTCCACGCTGGCCGACTGGGTCGGCACCGCCAGCTACTTGCTGGCTCCGCTGGTCGATCAGATTCGCAAGCATGTGTTGGCGGCAACCAAGATTCACGCCGATGACACGCCGGTACCAGTGCTGGCGCCGGGCATGGGCAAGACCAAAACCGCGCGGCTCTGGACCTATGTGCGCGACGATCGTCCGGCTGGCTTGGATGTGCCGCCGGCTGTCTGGTTCGCCTACACACCGGATCGCAAGGGCGAACATCCGCGCCGGCATCTGAGCAACTTCACCGGCATCCTGCAGGCCGACGGCTATGCGGGCTTTCATCATCTGTATGAGGGTGGCAGGATCGTCGAAGCTGCATGCTGGGCTCACGTCCGGCGCAAGTTCTATGACATCCAGGTAGCCAACGGTTCAGCGATCGCCACAGAAGCTGTCCAGCGCATCGGCGCACTGTACGACATCGAACGCGAGATCCGCGGTAAGCCTGCCGAGCAGCGATGGCAGATTCGGCAGGCACGGACCGGACCGCTGGTCGAAGAACTCCATCGCTGGCTTAACAAGACCGTCGCGGGACTCTCGCACAAGTCCGATACGGCTGCGGCGATTCGCTATGCGCTGTCGCGCTGGCGTGCGCTCTCGCGCTATCTCGATGATGGCCAGATCGAGATGGACAACTCCGCCGCCGAGCGGGCCCTACGTGCCATAGCTCTGGGACGGAAGAATTTCCTTTTCTGCGGATCCGATGCGGGTGGCGAGCGTGCAGCCGCGATCTACTCACTGCTCGGAACAGCCAAGCTCAATGGGCTTGATCCGGAACTTTATCTCCGCCGCGTGCTCGAACAGATCGCCGATCACCCGATCAACCGCATCCATGAACTGCTGCCCTGGAATGTCGCCGTACCTAAAAACGATCCAGCCTGACCCCAAGTGCCCACGTATTCCTTAAGTGGACACTTGAGGTTCCCAGCCCAACCCTCACGGCCCACTCCGGACGCTTACGTTTCTTCCTGGTCGCAGAGAAGCAAGGTAACCGGCAAGCTCATAGGGATGAAAGATTCCCCACACCGCAGCCTGAAAACGTGGAAGCTCGGCGGCGAACTCGGGATGCTTTTCAGCTGCGTCGGCGAAGTTCGGCAGCTTTTCGCTGACCAGATAATCGAGCGCGTTTTTCAGTCCGAATTGCCGCCGGATTCTGCGGGTGGCCTGGCACTGCTCTCTCCAAATCTTGTGGCACTGCATAAAGGTGACTATACCGCCAGCCTATGTTGGCCGCCAAGCGCAACCCATTCCTCGCCCAGGCAGAGGGTTTTTTCTTCCTGAGAACTCGGTAGACTGAACCTGCGGATGAAAGCCATCGAATCCAGCATCCTTGCAGTCCTGGCGGAAAAGCCTTCGGTCGCGCGAGATATTGCTCGTGTCCTCGGTGCCGAGAGGCGGGGCGAAGGATATCTCCAGGGAAATGGCTATGTGGTGACCTGGGCGATCGGGCATCTGGTTTCGCTCGCCCAACCGCACGAGATGAATCCGGAATGGCGGCAATGGCGCCTCGATCGATTGCCGATCTTGCCT
>JAJXZK010000421.1 GCA_021780095.1 Acidobacteriota bacterium
TCTCCTGCAGATTTTGGGCGCAACAAAAATCTCGGCGGCCTTTTCTTTAAAGATAGGCCATCGGGAACGATGTGTACCAATCTACAGCATCGGAAATCTAGTGCCGTTCGCGGATACAAGGCCGTTGCCCCAGGGGAATTTACGGCGCACCCTCAAAAAGGCCGGCGTGTTCTGGGTCACATGTGTCCTACATCACAGTAAAGTGCCTTTTGTCTGAGCTATATACTTACTTGTACGTTCTCTTTGGGAGCGGTTCTTCGAGCGATGGCAATGTATCTCATCTGGCTGCGGGTCGCGCTGGTCTTGTACGGCGTCTCCAGCCTTACGGTGATCCCAGATGTGCTGACCGGGCACGATCGCTGGCGCAAATTTGTGCATCCCGTCTGCGTCTCCGCTTTTTATTTTCACCTGGTTGCGCTGGTGGAAATGATGCGCCTGGCCCATCACTGGGTGCCGGCCAGCCTACATGAGGTAGAAACCTCCTTCGCGCTGCTGCTGACGATTACATTTTTGGCAATTTACTGGCGCTATCGGGCCATTTCCTTCGGCTTGTTTGTCCTTCCCGTCATTTTTCTGCTGTTGCTTCTGCCGGCAGCGCAACCGGACCACGCTCCCGTTTCCAGCCAGTGGATGCATAACGGGTGGATCCTGCTTCACATCGCTTTGCTGCTGGTGGCCTACACGCTATTGTTATTTAGTCTGCTCTCTAGTCTGCTGTATTTGATCCAGGAACGGCGTTTGAAGAACAAGCAGATCGGCGGCATATTCGGCCACCTACCGCCGCTTGATACCATCGATCACATCGCGTTTGTAACTCTCGTGATCGGCTTGCCCTGCATGACTCTTGGCCTGCTCGCCGGGGCTTTGATTGCCCAGGAGAGCGTGGGAGCGGCCTATTTTCTCGACCCCAAAGTCCTGCTCTCGATTGGCATGTGGGTTCTCTACGTGTGGATGTTGTATGTCCGCCGTCACACGGGCCTTCGCGGCAAGCGGGCCGTCTATTTATCTTCGCTGGTATTTCTGATGGCGCTCACCGTTTGGGTGGCCAACCAGTTCAGCACTGTCCATAGGTTCCCAGCGCCATGAATTTCGTCCTCATTGGCGTCAATCACAAATCTGCGCCCTTGCAGGTGCGGGAGAGGCTCGCCATCCCCGCCGCCCGCCTGCAAGAAGCTACGCTCTCACTGCTCAGCGTGCCCTGTGTGCGCGAAGGCATGATTCTTTCCACCTGCAACCGGGTCGAGTTCCTCACCTACCAGGACCCGGCGCAGGCTGACTTGCTGGAGTTTATCCAGAACTATTTCGCGATTGGCAAAGAAGCGCTGCATCCGTACATGTACGAATACCGCGCGTCGGAAGTTGTCCGTCACGTCTTCCGTGTTGCCTCAAGTCTGGATTCGCTGGTGGTTGGCGAGCCGCAGATTCTGGGGCAGGTAAAAGAGTCCTACTCCTTGGCGAGATCGATCGGCTGTATCAACAGCAACCTGGACCCGTTGATGCAGCGCGCCTTCACCGTCGCACGCAAAGTGCGCAACCAGACCAGCATCGGCATTTCTTCGGTTTCGATTGCGTCGGTGGCCGTCGATCTGGCTCGCAAAATCTTCGGTTCGTTACAGGGCAAAACTGTTCTGTTGATGGGCGCAGGCAAGATGGGAGAACTGGCCGCGCGCAGCATGATGCAGCATGGCGCCAGCACCATCTATATCTGCAATCGCACCTATGAACGCGCCGTCGAGTTGGCCGGAAAATTTCCCGGCGTGCGCTCGGAGAGCGGCTCTGCGACCGGTCAGACCGCAATTGTTCAACCCATCTCATACGACTTGCTGCACCAGTATGCAGCCACGGCAGATATCATCGTCAGTTCCACCGGAGCCGAAGATCCCATCTTCAAGCGAGCGCACGCGGAGCAATACATGCAGCGACGCAAGCAGCGGCCCATGTTTTTCATCGACATCGCCGTGCCTCGCGATGTGGATCCGGCGATCAACAGCGTGGAAGGTGTGTTCGTCTACAACATCGATGATCTGCAGGCGGTGGCTGTTTCGAACATGTCCAGCCGCACCAAGGAAGCGAGGGACGCCGAGTTGATTATTCGCACTGAGGTGGAGCGGTACACGCAACGCATGCAATCGCTCAATGGAGTTCCTTCGATCGTGGCCCTGCAGCAAACCCTGGAAGATGTGCGGCAAAGCGAGATGCGCCGCATGGCGCCGCGTCTGGCGCAGTTGTCGAGCGAGCAACTGCAAGCCGTCGAGCAGATGACTCGGGCGCTGGTTCACAAGTTGCAGCATGCGCCGATACAGGCGATCAAGCGCGCCGCGCAGGAAGGCGACCGAGAGACATTGGCCGTGATTCAAACCGTCTTCGATCTGGAGCATCACGGCAACCCCGCTGATGCCGCGTCGGCAGAGGAAGCGGCGAAGACGACCGCGCCGTCGACCACCGGGCAGAGTGAGTCAAAAGACATTGCATTCATCCCCACTCGTGACACAACCGCAGATGCAAGCGCGAGTGCCGTTTCACCGGAGAAATCGGCTTCCGTCAAGGAGGAAAGCTTACTTTGATCCGCATTGGGAGTCGCGGCTCCGCCCTGGCCCGCTGGCAGGCAGATCACATTGCCGCGGAGTTGCGTGATCGCGGTCACCAAGTCTCGATTGAGATTCTGGTCACGACGGGTGATCGCGTGCAGCATGCGCCGTTCATGCAGGTTGGTACCAAGGGGATGTTTACCAAAGAGATTGAGGAGGCGCTGGCCGACGAGCGCATCGATCTCGCCGTACACAGCCTGAAGGACCTGCCGACGGAGTTGTCGGAAGAGTTCACCATCGCGGCGATCCCAAAGCGAGCCGATGTTCGCGATGCGTTCGTCTCAGTTCGCCATGAAAATTTCGCCGCGCTGCCGCCGGGCTCGATCGTCGGCACCAGCAGTTTGCGGCGCCAGGCACAATTGCGCGCATTGCGCACCGATCTTGATATCCGCGAACTGCGCGGCAATGTGGATACGAGGCTGCGCAAGCTGCACCAGGGTCAATACGACGCCATCATCCTTGCTGCTGCGGGTTTGGATCGCCTGGGTCTGGCCGCCGATGTGAAACAACTGTTTTCGCCGCAGGAAATGTGTCCCGCCGCGGGGCAGGGAGCACTCGCCATCGAGTGCCGGACAAACGACGACGCGACGCGGGCGGCTGTTTCCGCGCTCGATGACGCTGCGGTACACTTCGCCGTCCTTGTCGAACGCGCTGCGCTGGCGACGTTAGGCGGAGGCTGTCATCTCCCCGTGGGCATGTATTGCGAGCCCGCAAACAATGGCTGGACCGTGATCGGCGTGGTGGCTCGCCCGGACGGATCGCAGATTTTACGTGAACAGATGGATCTACCTCACGAGCGGTGCTCGGCTGAAGAAGCTGGGCGTGTCATGGCGAATCGTTTGTTAGCGCGCGGCGCAGCAGAATTTCTCGCGGCTGCTGAAACTGCCCCGCCGGCAGGACATCCAGGCAGATGAAACCGCTCGCCGGACGGAAGATTCTCATCACCCGCGCGAGGCATCAGGCGCAGTCGCTGGCAAGCGCGTTAGAAGAGAAAGGCGCGACCGTCATCGCGATCCCGGCCATCGAAATTATTCCCCCCGATTCCTACGACGCGTTGGATGCGGCGCTATCGAACGCCAAAAAATATCAGTGGCTAGTCGTGACCAGCGCGAATGGCGCAGAAGTATTGGCCGATCGCCTTGCCGCTTTGAAAATTCCGATCGCCGCGCTCGATGCTCTAAAAATTGCGGCGATCGGTCCAGCCACCGCGCGCGCTCTTGGGGAAATGGGTCTGCGCGTCGATGAAGTGCCGAAGCAAGCCGTTGCGGAGTCGCTGGTGGAATCGCTGCGGGACCAGGTGAGCGGCAAGAATGTTCTTTTAGTCCGCGCCAAGGTGGCGCGCGATGTGCTTCCGGAAGAACTCCGAAAAGCGGGCGCAACCGTGGATGTCGTCGACGCCTACCAGACCGTTGTTCCTGCTACATCGGCGGACGATTTGCGGCTGCATTTCGCGGCTCCCAGCCGGACGCCGGACGTGGTCACGTTCACCAGTTCTTCGACGGTGACAAATTTCTTTCGGCTGCTGCACGAAGCGGGCGTACCCGCATGGCCGACCGCCATGGCCGCGGCTTCCATCGGCCCCATCACCAGTCAGACGCTTCGTCATCACGGCATCGAACCCGCCGTTGAAGCGACGGAATACACCATCCCCGGCGTGGTCGAAGCGCTATGCCGCTGGTCTGCCGAACACGCCTCTTCGCGCCACTAACGTGCGAGGGTGCCCCATTTCAAATCCTCTTTTGGTTTCAGTGGGGATGAAAAAAATGTCATCAGCGAAAGTCTGGGTGCGTTGGCGTAGCTAGTGCGTGCTCCAGGTTTTGTCTTTGGAGTTGCAGAGGTCTTCCAGGAAGCAATCGGCGCAGCGAGGTTTCCGTGCGATGCAAATCTCCCGGCCAAAGTGAATTATTCGATGGGAGAAGTCGATCCAGGCGGGCTGCGGAATTAGCTGCATCATGTCCTGCTCGATCTTTTCCGGCGTTGTCGACTTCGT
>JAJXZK010000165.1 GCA_021780095.1 Acidobacteriota bacterium
CCAGAACATCATTTCCGTGAAGGCGCACAATGCGGACGGCACCGTGACCGAATATGTAAGCACCGACTGGAAGGGACCAGTCAAGGGCGTAGAGCGCGTCATGGATTGCATGGATTGCCATAACCAAGCCACGCACGTGTTTCAGACGCCGCAGGCGGCCGTCAATGAAGCGATGCTGGATAGCAGCGTGAACCCGGCGTTGCCGTTCGTCCATAAAGAGGGATTGCAACTGATCCAGGCGGAATATCCCTCACAGGAGGAAGCTGCGGCAAAAATCACGAACGGACTGGAAAACTACTACAGTACGCAATACCCGGCGGTCTGGAGCAGCCAGCGGCCGCAGATTGAAGGCGCGGCGCGCACACTGGTCGCGATCTACAAGCGGAATGTATTCCCGTCGATGAAGGTGAAGTGGGGCACGTATCCGAACAATATTGGACACAATGATTTTCCCGGCTGCTTTCGCTGCCACGACGGAAACCATGTCTCGAAGAGCGGGAAGACGCTGACGGGCGATTGCAGCGTCTGCCATAATTTGCTGGCAGTGGATGACAAAAATCCGAAAGTGTTGAACGATCTGGGCATGCAGTAGTCGGAGCAGGGGCGGGCTGGGGTTGACACGACCGGTGCGCGAGTGGCGATGTCATATCCCAGGCGCCGCGCCATGGGGGAGGGGCTGGGGAAGGGAATTTGCAGTCCGGATTTATGCCGGATTTTGAGTTCGCTGGTCCGCGGAGGCATGACGTGGAGTGCTTTGCCATGCTGACTCCTCTTTCAATACCAGGACAGGACAATGCGCTTCGCAAAGCACGCGATAGGCGATGCCGGGGATGAAGCGGGGATTAAAGGCAGAGTGCGCCGATGCGCCGAGAAGGATCATGTCCGCAGCATGATGTTTCGCATAATGAAGAATGGCTTCCGCGGGCTGCCCGTAGACGACCTCGCAGGAAGCGTGGGCCTTGCGCAGGGGCTTGATCGTCAATAAATCTTCCAACATGCGGTTGGCATATCCTCGTGCCGAGATGGTGGTGGGATGCTCGGGAACAACGTTCTGCAGCACGTGGACCAGGGTAATGTCGGCGCCGCGTTTTTCGGCAACGCTGAGGGCAAATTCCGCGATGCGGCGGGAACTATGGTCGAGTGCGGCGGCAAACACGATGCGAACGTGGTCCTGCAAGGAGGCATCCCTGGGGACAGCCTTTGGACCCACTGCGAGCACTGGAATGTCAATTTGATGGAAAAGCGATTCAGCGATGGATCCCAGAATGTGGTGATGGAATTTGGCTTTACCGTGGGAGCCGGCGATGAGGCGGTCGGCTTTCCATTCGGAGGCGGCAGCGAGAATTTCCTTCACGGTATGGCCGGTGGCCAATTGAAACGAGCATTTAATGCCTTCGGCCCTGGCGTCGGCGATGACCTTGCCGAGCGTGGTTTCGGCCGATTTCTGCATGGCGGCGGCATCGAAATAGACCATCAACACGGGGTCGATGGGCGCTGCGCTGGGGTCGGGAAGAACGTGAATAATGCGCAGCTCAGCCTTGTATGCGAGCGCCTGCTGCCTGGCGATCGGAAGAGTGAATCCTAGGTCGGTAAGGTCCGTGGCCAAGAGGATGCGCCGTGGATGTGTCCATTCCCGGAACTGTTTGTTGGACATAGGAAACTCCTCAGTATCAATTCATTGTGGACGCCGGGTACATCTCTGGCTGTGCCAACTGGCACGCATGTTTGTGATTCCTGTCACCGCTAAGGCCCTCGCCAAGACGCATGGTCCAGCGCGTCTGGATGCTGCCGGAGAGAGTTAGAACAAAACTGTCTGACGACTGTGCGGACGCGCCGCCTGGATATGGCGGGGCGCATGAACATCGCGGAGAATCATGGCGGGACAGCGCGCCATCCGCAAGACGCGGGCCATTATGCCGGGCCGCATGTGGGACAACAGTTCTCCGCCGCGATGCACGCTCATGACCAGGAGATCGGCTTGCGAGTCTTCCGCCATGCGGAGTATCTCGTCTGCCGGTTCACCTTCACGAATCAGGCATTGTGGCTTGATGGTCAGCCAAGCTTCGCGGTTCATCATGGCTTCCAGGGCGTCGAACTGGCCCTCAGAAAGACTGGCAATTCCTTCTTCGCGCACGGTAAAGATGGTGAGGCGAGCGTGGTGACCGCTGGCGATTTCGCCGGCAAGGCGGGCTGCGTCGGTGACGCCTTCCGCGGTGTCGCATGCCAGCATGAGGTGCTTCCACGGAATGGTCTGCTTGGCCATGGCCGCAGCCAGCGGGCCCACGACGATGACGGGGTGATCCGACTTGCGGATGACTGCCTCCGCCGTGGAGCCCAGGAGTAAGCGCTCCAGGCCGGTCTTTTCCTCCGTGCCGACCACGATGCAGGCGGCGTTGAGTTGATCGGCGAGGCGGATGATCTCATGTGCCGGTGTGCCGAATACAAGGGTGCCTTCGATCTCGATTCCACTGCCATGCAATCTCTTCCGGGCGGCATTTACGTATTCTTCAAGCTCCAATTCCTGGATTCGCAAGATATCAGGAGAATCGTCGGTAACGATGGGCATGACATAGACGAAATGCAATGGCCGTAATTCCTGCTGAGCCAGCTTCACCGCATATTCTAAAATCGACTTAGACAGCTGGGAAAAATCAATCCCAACCAAGATCGGGCCTTGGGTCAGTTCCGGGTTAGTCGGCATAATTTTGCCTCCCTTAAGCCAGATCATAGGAGGGGGGGAACGAAAACCGTGTGATGGAGCGCACATCACCGCGTGACGTCTGGCACATTTCTGTCGAGCGCCAGGAGGGTCGGCGGGTGAGCGTCGCGCAACCGCGGGGATGGGCGGCAGCCGTGACGGTCGTCACTCAGGGGCAAACAGTCGGTACTTTATCCTGAATAGTTGTTTCGCCGGCAGCCGCGCGACCTCAGTGGAAGCGCGAAGCAAGGCATGCGTGAGTTTCATCTAGACCTTGAACACCGGAAGTTAGAAAGAAGGCACTCAATGTCGACCCATACCAGTACTGTGGTGAGCCGTTTCGATTTGCTTCTGGAACGCGCCCGGCAACTGCCGCCCATTCCGGTTGCTGTCTGTTATCCATTGACCAAAGTCGCGCTGGCCGGGGCGCTGGAGTCGGCGGTTTGCGACGTGATTCGCCCAATCCTGGTGGGACCGAAGGAGAAAATACAGCGTCTCGCCGAGATGGAAAAGTTCGATATCGCATCCTGTGAGATGGTTGATGCCGGAGACGAAGTTCAGTCGGCAAAGATTTCTGTGGAGCTTTGCCGCTCTAAAGTGGCCGACGCACTGATGAAAGGAAGTTTGCATACGGATGCGTTTATGCGCCCGGTGCTGGCGAAGGAAACCGGGTTGCGCACCTTGCGGCGAATCAGCCATTCCTTTGTGATGGAAACGCCGGCGTACGATCGCATTTTGCTGATTACCGACGCGGCGATCAATATACTGCCGACCCTGGACGACAAGGTGGACATTGTGCAGAACGCCATCGACCTGGCCCATGTGCTGGGCGTGCCGGTGCCGAAGGTGGCGATTCTGTCGGCGGTGGAGACGGTCCAGTCCAGCATTGTTTCGACCATCCACGCGGCGGCGTTGTGCAAGATGGCGGACCGGGGACAAATTACCGGAGGCATTCTGGATGGGCCCCTGGCGTTCGATACGGCGGTGAGCCCGGAAGCGATGAAGATCAAGCATCTAGTTTCCGCGGTGGCGGGGCAGGCCGATATCGTGGTGGTTCCAGATCTTGAATCCGGTAACATGCTGGCGAAGCAGTTGGAATATCTGGGTGGGGCGAGCCTTGCGGGGATTGTGACGGGTGCGTCGGTGCCGATTATTTTGACCAGTCGGGCGGACTCGGCCAAGACGCGGATGACCTCCGCGGCAGTTGCGTTGCTGATGCACGCGAGCGCGATGTCGAAAGACACGACGCACGACGAGCCGGAGTGTTGAACGGCCATCGTTCGGATGGCTGGAAAAAGCCGGGACCCGTGGCATGGGTTCCGGCTTTTTTGTGAGTAGCGCCGCGCGAAAGTCCCTGCCGTACGGTCGGAGAAGACTATTCCGACCCAGTCCATCGCCTTTCGGCAACAGACCATTTATCGTTGATACAGCGATGATGAGTCAGATCAAGGCGGTACGGGGCACGCGCGATTTGCTGCCGCCGGAAACAGAACTATGGAATCGAGTGGAAGCAACAGCGCGGCGCGTGTTCGAGCGCTATGCGTTCGGGGAAATTCGCACGCCCATTTTTGAAGATACGCAGCTGTTTGCGCGCGGCGTGGGCGAAGAGACCGACATTGTTTCCAAGGAACTATTTTCTTGGCAAGACAATGAGAGATTTGATGTGCGTCGCATGGTAGACGCGTGGCTTCAAGAGCATGACGGGGAATTCTCAATCCTCGGTAGGGAGATTACCGTCGCTGGTTCCAAACTTGACCTCGTCGTGCAATATTCAGGCAGCAATATCATCGAAATTGTCGAATTCAAAGGTCGAGAAGATACTAGATCGGTTCAGGTCATTCATCGACACATGGACGCGTGGGCAGCCCAATCGACAAACACTCAATTAAGGGGACGATTGGTAGTCCCTGCTCGCTCAGGTACCGCGAGGATACATGTAAGTCCAGGTGTTGAAAAGGAAGAGATCAGAGGAGAGTTTTTCTCGTCATCGCAATCGCTGACGTTACGGCCGGAAAATACCGCCGGCGTGGTCCGGGCCTACATCGAGCACAAGCTGGGCGACAGCGGGCTGCTGCAAAAGCTCTACTATATAGGTCCGCAGTTTCGCCGGGAACGGCCGCAGAAGGGGCGGTACCGTCAGTTTTACCAGATTGGCGCCGAGGTGATTGGGCCGGTGAGCGCGGGCAGCGAATCGCCGCTACGCGATGCGGAAGTACTGGAGATGCTGGCCACGTTTCTGGATGAGCTGGGCGTGACAGGGTGGACGCTGGAGTTGAATTCGGTGGGCTCGGCGCAGGACCGGCCGCGATATGTGGAAGCGTTGCGGACGGCGCTGACGGATGTGGCGGCGCGGCTGTGCGAGGATTGCCAGCGGCGGGCGGTCACCAATCCGCTGCGGGTGCTGGACTGTAAAGTGCCGGAGGATCAGGAGAAGATCAACGCGCTGCCGAAGATTGCGGATTTTCTGGACGAGGATTCGCGGGCGCATTTTGCCGCGGTGCTGGCTGCGCTGGATGCGTGTGGCGTGCAGTACACGGTGAATCCGAGGCTGGTGCGGGGATTGGATTACTACACGCGGACGACGTTTGAGTTTACTCATGGCGGTTTAGGTGCGCAGAATGCGTTGCTGGGCGGCGGACGCTATGACGGGTTGAGCGAAGCCATTGGCGGTCCGAAGGCTCCGGGAATTGGATTTGCGATTGGTGCGGACCGGCTGGTGTTGACGCTGCAGGCGGGGGCTTCGGGAGAGATGGTGAGTGCGCTGGCGGATGCGTATGTTGCTCCGCTGGGCGAGCCGCAGCAGGCAGCGGCATTGGTGCTGGCGCGGGAATTGCGTCGCGCGGGATTGCGGGTGGAACTGGGAGATGGATCGTTCCGGCTGAAGAAATCTTTTGAGATGGGGAACAAGGTGGCGCAGACGATTGTGTTGTTTGGAGAAGACGAAGCAAAGTCGGGTGTGTTGACGGTGAAGGATTTCTCGACTGGAGAACAGACGAAGGTTGCACGCGGAGAATTGGCGGAAGTTCTTCGCAAGAAGTAAAAGGCGCGTCGGTTGAGGCGTTAGGAAACGAAAAAATCTAGCACGGCAATAAGGAAACGATGGCACTGGATCTTCTAGGGAATTTGCAGCGAACAGATATGTGCGGAGAGCTGCGGCTGTCTGCGGATGGTCAGCACGTTGTGGTGATGGGGTGGGTGAATCGTCGCCGCGATCATGGAAATTTAATTTTTCTCGATCTGCGGGACCGTGCCGGGATCGTGCAGATTGTGCTCGACAAGGAACTGTGTCCGGAGGCGCATGCGAAGGCGGAAGCGGTACGGCCGGAATATGTGGTTGCGGTGCAGGGGAAGGTTCGTCGGCGCGATGCGGTGTCTATTAATCCGAATATGCCGACCGGCGAAATTGAAATTGACGTGGATGAGTTGCGCATTTTGAACGATGCCAAGACGCCGCCGTTTTCGCCGGCAGAAGACGCGATTGGGAACGAAGAGCTGCGCTTGAAGTATCGCTATGTCGATCTGCGGCGTCCAGACATGCAGGCGAACATGATCCTGCGCCACAAGGTTGCGTTGGCAATTCGGAGGTATCTTTCGGGCGAAGGATTTTTGGAGATTGAAACGCCGTTTATGACGCGCTCGACGCCGGAGGGCGCGCGCGATTACCTGGTGCCGAGCCGGGTGCATCCGGGCGAATTCTATGCGCTCCCGCAGTCGCCGCAGATGTTCAAGCAGATTTTGATGATCGGCGGATTGGACCGGTATTTCCAGATTGCGCGTTGCTTTCGCGATGAAGATTTGCGCGCCGATAGGCAGCCGGAATTTACCCAGATCGATCTGGAGATGACGTTTCCGCAGCAGGAGACGGTGTTTCGCGTGGTGGAAGGATTTTTGACGGCGGCATTTCGAGAGGCGGGGATCGAACTGTCGACTCCATTTCCGCAGATCACGTATGACGATGCGATTCGCCGCTTTGGCATTGACAAGCCGGATATGCGCTTGCCGGAGCTGACGGATGTTCGCAGTGACTTTGAGGCGGCCGAGCTGGAATCACTGAAGATTGAGCCGGGTTTGCCGATTGTTGCCATCGTGATTCCGAACAAGCAGGCGATGAGCAATACGCAGAAGAAGGCGTTTATTAAGGAAGTGGAAGCGGGTCTGGGGCCGGACCTTGCTTATCTGGATGTGGAGCGCTTGGCGGGCAGCGCGCAGTATGCCGGGCTGGCGCAGAGAATTGATCGCGCGGTAGCGACGAATTGCAAGTTGGAACGGATCGAGCCGGAACATCGGCTGGTCGTGGTGAGCCCGCGGGTTGGGGCAATCAAATCGCGCGATCACGCGTGGATTTATAAGAAGGCGGGACTGCTTCGGCTGGAGCTTGCGAAGCGATTCCGCGAGGAACACGGCGCGTTTGAAAAGAAGGGCACTCCGGAGGATTACAAATGTCTTTGGGTGACGGATTTTCCGTTCTTCGAGTGGGATGAGGAATCGAAAACGTGGACGTTTGCGCATCACCCGTTCACATCGCCGCACGAGGACGATTTACTTGCGGGGCGCATGGAGTCTGATCCGGGTGCGGTCCGGGCGCTGGCCTATGACATTGTGCTAAATGGCATTGAGCTGGGTTCGGGGTCGATTCGTATCCATCGCCAGGAAGTGCAGCAGCAGATTTTTCATTCGCTGGGGATGAGCGAGGCAGAAGCCAAAGAGAGATTCGGATTCTTCCTGGAAGCGCTGGAGTATGGGACACCTCCGCATGGCGGCATCGCGTTGGGCCTGGATCGGATCGTGATGATTCTGGCCGGGGCGCAGAGCCTGCGAGAGGTGATTGCGTTCCCAAAAACAGCGAAGGCGGTGGACCTGATGGTGGATGCGCCGTCGCCGGCAACAGAAATGCAACTGAAAGAGTTACATATACAGAGAAGGCGCAGTTAGGGCTCCTGTTACTGGAGCGCGGGCGTTCTGCTATCCCACCCTTCGCAAAAAAAACGCGAAGGATGGGCACCCGATTCTCTTGCAGTGCAAAGAGAGCGCGGGCCCCGCGACTGCGGTCGCCAAGGCGACCTTCGCTCGCGATGACAATTCTTTTTACTGGAGCTAATACGCCGGAATGCCGGTTATGCTTTGGCCGATGATTAGGGTGTGCATGTTGTGCGTGCCCTCGTAGGTCTTCACGGACTCCAGATTCATCATGTGGCGTATGACGGGGTAGTCGTCGGTGATGCCGTTGGCTCCGAGGATGTCGCGCGATTTGCGCGCACACTCTAGCGCCATCCAGACATTGTTGCGCTTGGCCATGGAGATGTGTTGGTGGTCGGCCATTTTCGCATCTTTCAAGCGACCCAGTTGCAACGAAAGCAACTGACCCTTGGTGATTTCGCTGATCATCCAGGCAAGTTCCTCCTGAATCATTTGATGACTGGCGATGGGTTGATCGCGGAACTGCTTGCGCAGCAGGGAGTATTGCAGGGCAGTGTCGTAGCAGGCCATGGCAGCTCCGAGCGCGCCCCAACTGATGCCGTAGCGAGCCTGATTGAGACACATGAGCGGCGACTTCAAGCCGCCGGAGCCGGGCAGCAGCGCGGAGGCTGGCACGCGCACATCCTGCATGGAGAGGCCGGAGGTGACGGAGGCGCGCAGAGACCATTTTCCATGCACGTCGTAGGCGCTGAAGCCGCGGAGTTTGGTATCGACCAGAAATCCGCGGACGCGATCGTCCTCGTCGTCAACCTTCGCCCAAACGATCGCGACATCGGCCAGGGTCCCGCTGGTGATCCACATTTTTTCGCCGTTCAGGATGTAGTCGCCACCATCTTTTTTTGCGCGGGTGCGCATGCCGCCGGGGTTGGAACCGAAGTCAGGCTCGGTGAGGCCGAAGCAGCCGAGCTTTTCTCCGGTGGCCATTTGCGGCAGCCATTCATTTTTTTGCTCGTCGGAACCGAAGGCGTGGATGGGGTACATGCATAACGCGGACTGCACGCTGACAAAACTGCGCACGCCAGAGTCGCCGCGCTCCGTTTCCTGCATGACCAGGCCATACTCGACATTGTTCATGCCGGCACAACCATAGCCCTCAATGGTGGCGCCGTAAAAGCCAAGTTCACCCATGGGACGAATCAGTTCCTTGGGGAAGCGGCCTTCGCGGTTGCATTCCTCAATGATGGGGATCAGGTTATCCTCAATAAATTGGCGGGCCGTATCGCGAACCAGACGCTCATCTTCGCTGAGCAAGGTGTCGAAGCCGATAAAGTCGACACCCTTAAATTTGAAAGCCATACAGTGTTCTCCATGGATAAGGCTACAAACACTTTAGGCTAGCAGAGACGAGTGATTGGCGCTGCGGCGGGCCGGCGCAGTGGCATCTGAGGGTACTGACGAAGCGTTCACGGGCTGTTCATATTGGCGGCCAGCGTGCGTGTAAGAATAATCCGACCGATTGCGGGCTGGGTCGCCGCGGGTCGGCACGGTGACCGGGCGACCTGGTCCAGGTGGGTATTGAATGCGTCGTGTTGCGCTGATTTATAACCCGGCTTCCGGACAGCGTCCGAAGCGGCGAGCCGCAGAGATCGCAGAGGTGGTGTCCGTACTTCGCGCTGCCGGCGCGGAAGTGAAGGTGATCGCCACCGAGTCACCGACAAGCGCGGGAGTTCAGGCGCACGCGGCGGTGGTAGAGGGGTATGACACCATCCTGGCATGCGGGGGGGACGGCACCGTGCACGAATCGCTGCAGGCGTTGGTGGGAGGATCGGCGGCTCTGGGCGTGATCCCCATGGGAACCGCGAATGCGCTGGCGGCTGATCTGGGACTGCCGAGGTCGCCCGTACAAGCGGTGAAGAAACTGCTGACGGCGACGCCGGTGCGCGTTTCTGTTGGCCGGGTTTTCTACCAGGACAGAGAGGGCGAGACGCGCTCGCGATACTTTATCGTGGCGGCGGGAATTGGGGCGGACGCGCTGTTTATGGGACGGCTGGATCCGAAATCGAAACAGCGTTACGGATATGCGTTGTACGTGGTGGAGGCTTTTCGACTGTGGATGACGTACAGGTATCCGATGTTTGCGGCGTGCTTCAAAGAGGGCGTCGACGCACCTCCGCAGGTGGAAGTGGTGTCGCAGATTCTGGCGGTGCGCATCCGTAATTTCGGCGGGGTGCTGCACGACCTTGCACCCGGGGCTGCGATCACAAGTCCCAAGCTGCATGTGATTGCGTTGTCGACGCGCAGCCGCGTGCGATACCTGCGATTTATGATCGCGGTGTTATTGGGACGGCATCGTTATAAGAGCCCGATTCAGTTGGTCGAATGCGAATCTGTAGAGTGCTACGGGCTGGAAGGCTCGACAGAAGAATTATTTGTCGAGGCAGACGGAGAATGGCTGGGCACGCTGCCCGTGCGGATGGAAGTGGTGCCGAACGCGTTGACCCTGCTGATTCCGACAAAGAGCGTCTAGGATTTCGCCAAGGTGTTGATGTCCTTGATTTCCAGAATGTGCTTTGGATAGCCTTGTTGTACGCAGCGGATCATGGCGATGCCGACGTCGTGCAGGGTACTGACCTGGTTGGGCAACAGAGTGTGGAGCAGCGGATAGGCCCAGCCAATCAGGTTGTAATAGGACTTGATATTTCTCTGGCCACGCGTGGCTCGCATAAAGCCGGGGCGGAAATTGTAGACGCTTCGGAAGCCGAGGCGAGTGAGGGCGTTTTCAGTTCTGCCTTTGACGCGCGCCCACATGATCCTTCCTTTTTCCGTGCTGTCGGTGAGCGCGCCGGAAACATAGCAGAAGACCATGTTCGGATTGAGGCTGGCGAGCACGCCAGCGAAATGCAGCGTGATGTCGTAGGTGATGTGGGTGTAATCGGCTTCGCTCATTCCAGCGGAGCTGATTCCAGCGCAAAAGAAGCAGGCGTTGTAGCCGGCCAGCTGATCGCGGACACCGTCGAGGTGCATAAAATCGGGGACAATGCATTCCTTTAACTTTGGATGCTGTATCCCGTACGGCTTGCGGCTGACAAGCAGAACGTGCGCAATCGCCGGATGTTCGAGGCAGGTGAGCAGGACGCCTTCGCCGACCATGCCGGTGGCGCCGGTGATCATGATGTTGAGGTGGGCTGGGTCGGTGCTCATGGGTGTAGGATAGCGGGTTTGCGATTCTTTAGCGCTTAAGCCTGAGTCCGCTTGGAAGAGCGACCAAATGAAGACTTTTTGGGCGGGGATGTAGACGCAAGTACGCCGCGGGGCATCAAGATACAGGTGGGTGGTGCGGGAAGGGTGCGCGTGGCGGTATCTCATCGCGGAACGTCGATGCGCAAGATGACTGTGGGGACAAGGGAATTGAAGAGGCGACTGGGATGGGTGCTGGCAGCGACTTTGCTGCTGCTGGTGGCGGGTTGTGCGGGGGGCTCGGTCGGAGGCACAATTGCGCCCACACCACCCAGTGTGTCCTCGGTGTCGGTGGTGTGCGCGCCTTCTTCCATTACTACGGGAGCCACGTCGCAATGCAATGCAACGGTGCAGGGGACGGGAAGTTATAGCTCGACGGTGACGTGGAAGGCCAGCAGTGGGTCGATCAGCGCGGGCGGACTTCTGACCGCGCCAGGCTCGGCGGCCTCGGTGACGGTGACCGCGACCAGCAGCGAAGATTCAAGCAAGTCTGGAACGGCGACGGTCACGGTGGCGATGGCGCAGAGCCCGCCGACAATTTCTTCGGTGACGGTGAGCTGCAGTCCTTCGACAATTGCTCCAGGCGCGACGTCACAATGCAGCGCGACGGTACAGGGGACAGGAAGCTATAGTTCCGCGGTGACGTGGACGGCGAGCGGCGGGACGATCAATGGCAGCGGATTGCTGACCGCGCCAGGGTCGGCGGGCTCTGCGACCGTGACTGCGACCAGCACGCAGGATACGAGTAAATCGGGGACAGCGACGATCACGGTGGCGGCACAAACGACCCCGCCGACGATTTCTTCGGTGGCGGTGAGTTGCAATCCCTCTACTGTTGCTCCAGGTGCGGCATCGCAATGCAGCGCAGCGGTGCAGGGAACTGGAAGTTATACCTCCACGGTGAAGTGGACGGCGAGCGGCGGGACGATCAACAGCAGCGGATTATTTACCGCGGCAGGTGCGGCGGGATCGGCGACCGTGACTGCGACCAGCACGCAGGATACGACCAAGTCAGGGACAGCGACGATCACGGTGAAAGCAGCGGCACCGACAATTTCTTCCGTCGGAGTGGTCTGCAGCCCGTCGACGATTGCGACGAATGCGACCTCGCAATGCACGGCGACGGTTCATGGGACCGGAAGTTTCAGCTCGACGGTGACCTGGACGGCGAGCGGCGGCACCATTGATTCGAGTGGGTTGTTCACGGCGCCGGGCTCGACGGGATCGATTACGGTGACGGCGACCAGCACGGAAGACACGACGAAGACCGGCACGGCGACGATTACGGTGCAGGCACAAACGCCCCATAGTCGGCACGTGATTTTGGTGATGGAAGAAAACCGGAGCTACTCTACCGTGGTGGGGCAGACGACCGTTTGGCCGAACCTGAATAACCTGATCAGCGGCGGGGCGCTGGCGACACATTATTATGCGAACACGCATCCTTCGATCGGCAACTATTTCATGCTGACGACGGGGCAGATCCTGACCAACAATGACAGCTCGACCACAGTGTGGAACGTGGATAACATTGCGCGGCGCATGTTGTCGACGGGTGTGTCGTTCCGCATTTATGCGGAAGGAATTACGCAAGGGTATGTGGGCGGAAATACTGGGGCGTATGTGATCCGGCACAATCCGTTCGCGATGCTCTCGGATATCGCGGACGATGCGACGGTGGCGATGGCGCACATCTGGCCGTTTACGCAATTCGCCACGGACCTGGCCAATGGAACGCTACCGGAATACTCCTATATTGTTCCGGATGTGAATGATGATGGGCACAACGGAACTTCGCAGCAGGCAGATACATGGCTGCAGTCGAAGGTGATCGGGCTGTTGTCGACGAACTCCGTATTTGAGCCGGGGGGCGATGGGGTTCTGATCGTCGACTTCGACGAAGCGGCCACCAGCGACACGACCCACGGCGGCGGGCATGTGGCGTGTGTGCTGTGGGGGCCGGGAGTGACGGCTGGGTTTCGGCAGAGCTCTAGCACGGTGTATCAGCATCAGAGCGCGCTGCGCACGGAGATGGAATTGCTGGGGCTGGGGAATCCTCCTGGAGCCGCGGCGGGCGCACCTTTGATGAACGAATTCTTCGTCCAAAAATAGACAAGAAGGCGAAACAGGGTCGTCAGGGGCCGGGCAATTGGTATCGGGGGGAGAAAGTATTCATTCTTTCCTGTGGCCATACCACACAATATTGTGGCATACTTGTGTGGCATTCACACAGGAGAAGCGCAATGGGCGAAGTAAAACTGGATCTGCTGCAGGGAACTCTGGACTTGATGGTGCTGCAGACACTGGCAACCCTGGGAACGCTGCATGGTTACGGCATCGCACGCCGCATTGAGCAAGTAAGTGGTGATGAAATTTTGCTGAACCAGGGCACCATCTACGCCTCGCTGGTTCGGCTCCAGCAGCGGGGATGGATTTCCGCAGAGTGGGGCACCTCGGAAAACAATCGTAAGGCGAAGTACTACGCGATTACGAGGAGCGGCCGCAAGCAGCTGGCAAAAGATGCGGCGTACTGGCAGCGGCTCTCCAACGTGATGGGTCGGGTGCTGGCCATGACGACAGAAGGCGAGCTGTGATGGGCGCAATGCGAGAGGCATGGAACCGCGTGCTGTCGTTCTTTCACAAGGAGCAGCGGGATTGGGAGATGGAAGCGGAACTCGCCATGCATGTGGAGTTGGCGGTGGAAGAGAACCTGCGGCGGGGAATGCCGGAAGCGGAAGCGCGGCGGAAGGCGCTGGTGCGATTCGGCGGAGTGCAGCAGGCGAGGGAGCGGCAGCGGGACGCTCGTGGGATTCCCTGGCTCGACATTTTGTTGCAGGACGTTCGCTATACGCTGCGAACATTGCGGCGGGACCCCTCGTTTACGGTGGTTGCGGTGCTCATCCTGGCGCTGGGCATCGGCGCGAACATCGCGGTGTTCAGCGTGGTGAATACGATTCTGCTGCGGCCGCTGCCGTTTCCTGACTCCCAGCGGCTGGTTCGAATCACGACAAAAGATCCTAAGGGCGGCGAATCCAGCATGACGTACACGACGGACGCCACCCAGGAATATCAGCAACGGAACAAATCATTCCAGCAAGTGACTGGATATTTCGCGTTCACCGGCCCCGACAATTACAAACTGGGTGGGCACGGCGTGCCGCTGCCGGTGACCGGAATCCTGGTGATGGGGAATTTTTTTCAGACACTTGAAGTGCAACCGATGTTAGGGCGCTTGTTTACCGCAGATGAATGTCTGCCGAAGGGGCGTCCGGCGGTGTTGCTGAGTTATCTGTTCTGGAAACGGCAGTTTCATGCCGATCACGGCATCGTGGGGCAAGCCATCGATCTGAACGGCACGCCGGTGACTGTGGTGGGGGTGTTGCCGAAGACCTTCGATTTTGGATCCGTGTTTTCTCCGGGTGCGAAGGTCGATATTTTTACGCCGTTCATCATGCACGACTTTCAGGATGATGGAAACGTGCTGGCGCTGATGGGCCGCCTAAAACCGGGAGTGACGCTGGCAGCGGGGCAGGCTGAGGCTGACCTTCTTTTTCCTAAGCTGGATGCGAGTTTGCGACACCCGGAATGGCACGCAGACTACACCGCGAGACAAATGCTGCTAAAGCAATACGTGACGGGAAAGCTGCATCGCTCGTTGATTGTGCTGTGGTGCGCGGTGGGGATGATCCTGCTGATTGTTTGCGTGAACTTATCGAACCTGCTGTTGGCGCGAACGGCGGCACGCAGTAAAGAATTTGCAATGCGGACAGCGCTGGGCGCGGGTCGAGGTCGGCTGATTCGGCAACTGCTGACGGAGAGCCTGATTCTTTCTGGGGCGGGTGCGTTGCTGGGGCTGGCAATTGCGTTTGCCGTGATCGAATTTCTGGCGCACCAAGGATCGATTGCGCTGCCGCTGCTGAGCGACCTGAAGATCGATGGGGCAACGATGGCATGGACGGTGGCGATTGCGATTGTGAGTGGGGCGGCGTTTGGATTGATGCCGGGGCTGAAGATGTCTTCGGGAAATCTGCAGGAGACGCTGAAGGATTCTGGGAGTGGAGCGGGCGAAGGCAGAAAGCATGAGGGATTGCGGTCGGCGCTGGTGGTGTCTGAAGTTGCGCTGGCGTGTGTGTTGCTGGTGGGCGCCGGGCTGTTGCTGCGCAGCTTTCTGCGCATTCTGGATGTAGATCTTGGGTTTGAGCCCAGCCGCGCTGCGGCCATCAGCGTGGACTATGACGATGGAGGCGATGGGGCCAAGCTGGGCGCGCTATGGCAGGAGATTATTCATCGTGTAGAAGCGATTCCGGGAGTCGAGACCGCGGGCATTACGGATAGTTTGCCGCTGAGCCGCAACCGGAGCTGGGGTATCCAGGCCAAAGGGCAGACCTATCGCCCGGGAGAGCTGCAGGACACGTTTGTGTTCATGATATCGCCCGGCTATTTGAAGGCGATCGGGATGCGGCTGCTGGAAGGACGCGACGTGGACTGGTCGGATGGCCTGAAGAGCCAGAGGGTGGTCATCATCAATGAAACGGTTGCGCGCAAGTTGTGGCCGGGACAAGATCCAATTGGACGAATCGCGGTCCTTAACGACACGGAGGCACGGGTGATCGGGGTGATTGCCGATGTTCGTGAAAGCAGCGTCGAGGGCGATCCTGGCTGGCAAATGTATCTGTCCGACATGCAATTTAGACCGGAGGGGGCGCAATTGGTGGTGCGCACGAAGCTACCTCCGTCCGTGCTGGCCTCGAGCGTGTTGTCTGCGTTGCGGGAGATAAATCCTGGTCAGCCGGCGACGGAATTTCGCCCGATCCAGGGGCTGGTGGATCATGCGGTGTCGCCACGGCGTTTCTTTGTGCTGTTGGTCGACATCTTTGCGGGGCTCGGACTGCTGCTGGCGTCGCTTGGGATTTACGGGGTGATTTCCTACTCAGTGACACAGCGGACGCAGGAGATCGGCATCCGCATGGCGCTGGGCGCGTCGCGATGGAATGTGCAAATCAGCGTGATCTGGAAGACGCTGCGGCTGGTGTTGCTGGGGATGGGGGTGGGGCTGGCTGCCTCGTTTGCGGCGTCGCGGTTGATTGCAACGCTTTTGTTTGGCACGGCGGCGACCGATCCAAAAACATTTGGCGCGGTGACGTTGCTGCTGCTTGGGGTGGCGCTGCCGGCGGGGTACCTGCCCGCGTTCCGCGCTTCCAGGATCAACCCGATGATCGCTCTGCGGAGCAGCTAGGCTGGCACGCTGCCGGATATGCCTCCTAGGAAGGGGTTGCGGACTCTGGCAACGTCCCGCGGAGCCGCAGGCGGGGAATAACTGGGGAGCGTCGGGGTGAGCAAAAGCCATGAGTTCCCCTGGGATACAGGAGACGGAAGCTTAGTCTCCTAAGAAGTCCGGCAAACTCCCATCGTCTGGAATGCATCGCAGTTACATGCGCCGAGTGTTACTGGACGCGGGGCCGGTTGGCTGCAACGGCGGAAGTGTGGCCACGTGGGGAGGGTTTTCCATGAAGCATCCATTTGTCTCGATCTCTGCAATATGTTGTCTGGCGGTTGCGCTTGCCATGGTTGGCTGCGGCGGCACCACCATGGACAATCCTTCGATTGGCTCGCATGCAACTTCCGCTTCCACCCTGCCGCGCAGTAGGCACGTTGTGATTGTGATGGAGGAGAACCGGAGCTACTCGTCGGTGGTCGGAGCTACCAGCGCATGGCCGCATCTGAATGCCCTGATCGAAAAAGGAGCGCTGGCAACGCACTACTATGCGAGCACTCATCCTTCGATCGGCAACTATTTCATGCTGACGACGGGGAAGATATTGACGAACAACGATGACTCCAGAACGGTGTGGAACGTGGACAGCATTGCGCGACGGATGAGATCGGAAGGGGTGTCGTTTCGAATTTATGCCGAAGGGATAAATCGAGGATATGTCGGCGGCAATACGGGGCTGTATGTGTGCCGGCATGAGCCGTTTTCAATGCTGGCGGACATCGCCGACAATAAGGCGGTAGCGGATTGGCACATTTTTCCATTTACGCAATTTGCAATCGATGTGGAGAAAGGAGCGCTGCCGGAGTACTCCTTCATCGTTCCGAACATCGATGACGATGCTCACAATGGCACATCGCAGCAGGCGGACTATTGGTTGCAGTCGAAGGTGATCAGCCCGTTGGCCACCGCCGCGGCATTCAAAACGGGGGGCGATGGCTTTCTGGCCGTGAATTTCGATGAAGCGGCCGATAGCGACACTACCCATGGCGGGGGCCATGTGGCTGCGGTAATGTGGGGACCGATCGTTAAGGTGGGATACAAGCAAACCTCGAGCACGGTGTATCAGCACCCGAGTATGTTGCGGACGGAAATGCAGTTACTGAGGTTGTCGAATCCTCCGGGCGCCGCGGCGACTGCGCCCGTCATGAGTGAGTTTTTCCGGTAAAAGGGGCAGGACGGTTCAAAGGCCGGTTGCTTGAAGAAAGCTGGGAGCCGTCGATCTCAACGCTGGTGCGCCTGCAGTTGAACAAGGTGGCCGCTGAAGCCGGCGCCGACCCCGGAAGGCTCGATTCGCAGCGGATTACTACGCGGGCGAAAGCGCCGCTCGCTTTGTCTTACAAGCGTTACTGCAACAGCGGCAAATACTTAGTACGCCAGCCAGTGAAACCAGATTGAATCCGAATCTTGCCCGGTGGAATTGGACAGCGAAGTGCCGCTTTGTGCCATGACGATGTTATCATTGGCCTCACTCGAGTAGGTAATGACGTGGGTGGAACCACTCCGGTAGGCGTACGCATCGTCCATATAGGCGTCCGCATAGTTCGGTAGCGGGTTCATGAAAGAGCCTGCGACCTCCGTGCGCTCCACAATCCATTCCGCAGACTGGCCGGAGAACGTGGTCTTGGGCGGAATGGCGAGCGAGGCGGAAATCGCCTTCTTGGTGTTGTAGTTAGCGATGTAATAGAAACCGGTAGTTTTGCCGCTCTGGACCCCGACCGCGGAATAGGCATAGATAACGTCGCCCGGCGCGATCGGAAAGTTCTGAACAATCACTTCAGATTCGGGAATAAATTCAATCCAGGCATAGTAGGTGGCCTTGCCGCCGGTGTACTGTTGCTCGGTTCCATCCTGGATGAGGTCGTTACAACTGCAATTGCCGTCGATGCCCACCCATTCCGACATGTAGCCGTTTATCGACTGGAATTGGTTGTTAACGCTGGGCACGACCCAAAGGCCGACCACTTCATTAAAGGAGGGAGTACCGCCGATGAGCGACCATCCGCTCCAGTTTCCGGATGTGCTGTGGGCGGTGTTGCCTTCCACGACGGCCTTGGTGAGGCGCTGGTTCGGCAGATGGTAGCGATTGGTCGGAACCAGTTGCGGGGTGATGCGGGTGACGTTGACGGCCCGAAGCCAGTCGCCGTAGGCCTTGGTGTCGTTCGTATCCGGGCGGTTCGGAAAACCGTATTCCTGTAGTTGTTCCTGTGAAGCATAGATAGGATCGAAACCCCGCGGGACGGCGTTATAGGTGATGGCGCCGGTGACACCCGGCAGCGAGACGGAAGTTGCATATTCCTGTCCAGTGGCGAGCAGAGTGCCGGCCGACAGCGTCGCCAAGGTGAAAAGAGCGACTGCAGTT
>JAJXZK010000153.1:0-4127 GCA_021780095.1 Acidobacteriota bacterium
TGGGCCGGTTGTCGACTGCCCACGGAATTTGAGTGGGAACACGCCGCGCACAACGTGTCAGTCACTGGAAATCTGCTCGACAACAGAAGCCTGCATCCGCAAGCGCTGCCCGGCGACACCAACCCGCACCAGCCCGCGCAACTCTTCGGCGATGTGTGGGAGTGGACGCGCAGCCCCTACGTTGCCTATCCCGCATACAAAGCTGCACCCGGCGCGCTCGGCGAATACAACGGAAAATTTATGTGCAATCAATTTGTTTTGCGCGGAGGATCGGTCGCCACCCCGGCCTCTCACATCCGCGCCACCTATCGAAACTTCTTCGCCCCCGCCACCCGCTGGCAATTCTCCGGCATCCGTCTGGCTGCGGATGGAGGAGCTGCGTGAACTTTTCTTCTCTCCTCGATGGCGTTCTAAGCCCATCAATCGCCTTACCCCCGAAAGAAAGCCTGGGAGTTGCCCGCGCCGCCATCGACGGCCTGTCCGCCAAACAAAAGTCTCTTCCCGCATGGCTGTTTTACGACGCCACCGGCTCTCTGCTTTTTGAGGAAATCACGCGCCTGCCCGAGTACTATCTAACCTCGCTGGAACAGTCGATTTTTTCTCGTCATTCAGCCGACATCGTGTCTGCAGCAGCCGGTTCGCTTGAACAGCCGCTCTGCGTGGTCGAACTCGGAGCCGGCAGCGCCAGCAAAACGCTCACCCTGCTCCGTGCCGTCATGATGCGCCAGGGCGATACCCTCTACCTTCCCGTGGACGTCTCCGAGGCTGCGCTGGAACTGGCTTCGAAGAATGTGAGTACGGCGTTACCTCAGATTGAAGTCCAACCCATTTGCTCTGAATTTACCCACGAGAAAGACCTGAATCTTCCGTCAAGTGGACGCAGGCTGGCGCTCTATATCGGCTCCAGCATTGGCAATTTCGATCCTGAGGATGCAGTCGATTTATTGCGCTGGTTGCGCACCCAGTTGCAACCGGGGGATGCATTGCTGTTAGGCACCGACATGGCAAAAGACGTTGCGCCCCTGCTAGCCGCCTACAACGATCGCGCCGGTGTCACCGCCGAATTCAACAAAAATATTCTCGCTCGCCTCAATCGTGAGCTGGAAGCAAACTTCGAACTGGATGCCTTTGCCCACCGTGCCATCTGGAACGCCGCCCAGAGCCGCATTGAAATGCATCTGGACAGCAAGTGCAATCAGATGGTGCATGTCGAATTACTGCATCGCAACTTTGGATTCAAACGCGGAGAATCCATCCATACAGAAAACAGCTATAAATTCAGCCCGGAACAAGTGGAAGAAATACTTCAGAAAAGCGGCTATGTTCTGGAGCAAAGCTGGTACGACGACAAGCGCTGGTTTGGCGTTCACCTGGCTCGCGTCGTCGACGCAGAAGCCCTGCCCACAGACGAAGACGCCGCCGCATGAAAGAAAATCCCCTCGCCCCACGTCTCGCATCTGAGACGTGGGTTCGTTTGACGCTGGCGCGCTTCGGTAGAAACCGACTACTCGCCCGCAATCGTCATGCCCTCGATCACGATCGTAGGACACGCCACCGAGCTGCGAAAAATCAGATCATTCCCGATGCTGGAAATATTGTGCAGCATCTCCTTCAAATTGCCCGCCACCGTAATTTCCTCCACCGGATACGACAGCTCCCCATTTTCGATCCACAGTCCCGAAGCCCCATGGGAATAATCTCCGGTCACAATATTGACTCCATGCCCAATCAGGTCCGTGACGTATAAACCATTGGGAATCGCAGCGATAATCTCCTCCGGAGTCTTCTCTCCAGGCTCCAGATAAAAATTCCCGCAACTGATTCCCGGCGCACCCGCCAGTCCGCGCGAAGCATTTCCAGTCGATCGCAAACCCAATTTCCGCGCCGTGTAGGTGTTCAGCAAATAGCTGCTCAACACGCCCTTGTCGAGCACAATCTTGCGCCGCGTCGGCAAGCCCTCACCATCAAACGGCGAGCTGCCAAATCCTCCACGCGTCGTACCATCGTCAATGATCGTCAGGTTGGTGCCGGCAACCGCCTCGCCAAGTTTGCCGGCTAAAAATGAGGAGCTGCGATACACCGCATTCCCATTGATCGCGCCCATGATTGCCCCCAGGATCGAGTTGGCAACCTCCGGCGCAAACACCAGCGGCACGCGCTGCGTGGGAACCTTACGCGCCCCCAATTTTCGCACTGTCCGCCGCGCCGCTTCGATCCCCACCGACTCCGGCGAATCCAATAGCCCCAGAGACCGCTGGCTGGAGTACCAGTAATCCCGCTGCATACCGCCATCGGCAGATAATGCAATGGGCTGCGCCGCGATCGAACATGACGAGCGACGAACTTCGCCGACAAACCCACGCGAGTTCGCCATGATTTTGCGTCCGGTGGCCGCATCGAAACTGCCGCCGCCGGAGTTTTGAATCCGCGTATCGGCCGCCATGGCCGCGGCTTCCGTGCGACGCGCATACTCAATCCGCTCCGCTGCGGGCAGTGAATATACGTCGTCGTAATAAAGGTCGAGATCCTCCGTCAGCTTGCCGAATTCCTCCGGCTCCGGCAGTCCCGCAAAAGGATCTTCGGATGTCACCTGCACCAGCGCCATCGCGCCGGAAATCAGCTTCTCGATACCTTCGGCGGTCAGGTCGCTGGTTGTAGTGGAAGCAGTTCGGTTCCCCTGAAACACGCGCAATCCCAGCGCTCGCGATCCGGCTTCTTTCAGTTGCTCCACCTGTCCTAGACGGACCAGTGTTTCGAACTCATCGCCCTCTGAGAACACAGCTTCGGCATCGCTGGCGCCTGCACGCAATGCTTTTGTAACAATATCGCTTACAAATTCGCTCGAAATCTGATTGTCTGAAACCGTAACAGTTGCATTCTTCATTTAAGCGGTGTCCTCTTGTGCTATCGCCGTGCGTTAATTGCCCGTGCCGCCGACTGTCATCTTGTCCAGCTTGATGGTCGGCATGCCGACGCCAACCGGAACGCTCTGCCCCGCTTTTCCGCAAGTACCGACGCCCTCATCCAGCTTCAAATCGTTGCCGACCATGGAAACATATTTCAGCGACTCCGGCCCGTTGCCGATCAAGGTAGCGTTCTTCACCGGAGCAGTAATCTTTCCGTCTTCAATCAGGTAGGCTTCCGATGCCGAGAAAACAAATTTCCCGTTGGTGATGTCTACCTGCCCGCCGCCGAAATTCACCGCATACAAGCCTCGCTGAACACTGCGGATAATGTCTGCCGGATCGTCCTCGCCCGCCAGCATGTACGTGTTGGTCATACGCGGCATGGGGATGTGCTGATAGCTTTCGCGGCGGCCATTGCCAGTGTCGGCGATGCCCATCAGCCGCGACGAAAGTTTGTCGCTCATGTACCCCTTCAGCACGCCGTTCTCAATCAGCACCGTCTCCTGCGTCGGCGAGCCTTCATCATCCACGTTCAAGCTGCCTCTGCGATTCGGCATGGTCCCGTTATCCACCACCGTCACTTTAGGACTGGCCACCATTTGCCCCACAAGGCCTGCAAAGGCCGACGTCTTCTTGCGATTGAAGTCCGCTTCCAGCCCGTGCCCCACCGCTTCATGCAGCAACACTCCCGGCCATCCCGGTCCCAGCACCACCGGCATTTCTCCCGCAGGAGCAGGCACCGCGCCCAGTTGCAACACCGCCTGCCGCGCCGCTTCCACCGCGAAATACTCCGGCGTTTTGTCCGTCAGGAAAAAGTCCAGCAGCACGCGCCCGCCCCCGCCCGAACTGCCGCGCGCAATGTTGTCGCCTTCCTTCGCAATCACTGACACGTTTAACCGCGCCAGCGGCTGCGTGTCGGTCGCAAAACTTCCATCCGAACCCGCCACCAGAATGCGACGCAACTCATCTCCAAAACTCGCCTGCACCTGGACGATGCGCGTATCGTAGGCCCGTGCCGCGCGATCCGCCCGCTGAATCAAGGCCAGCTTCGCCGATGTTTCAGAATCGGCTCCCGGCGCTGCCACGGTATACAAACCAGCCGACGGCGATTCGCGAAAACCCTGCACCTGCTGCTTCGATGGGCCGCTCGCGATCAGTGCCGCTGTGTGCGCAGCCCGTAAAAGCCGTTCCGGAGAGAGGTCATCCGTGTACGCGTATCCG
>JAJXZK010000153.1:4137-4574 GCA_021780095.1 Acidobacteriota bacterium
TCACCAGCGATTCATCCACCATCAGTGAGCTGGCTGTAATGTATTCGAAATAGAGATCCGCATAATCGCCGCCCGCAGACAGCGCTGCGCCAAGACACTGCTCCAGCAGCTGCTCGTTGATGCCAAGATGTTCGTAGAAAAACTTTCGCGTGTCGGGCGATGCAGGTTGCATTCGATAAACTCCTTCAGAAACAGCCGGCGTTACGCGCCTGCGCACCCGCCTAAGTTGATTCTATCTTTTAGATTCCGCACCCTGAAGAAAGACGCACCCGATCGCACCACGGGCACCATCATCTGCCCCGAGTTTCGTGCTCCGCAGCGGTGTTCCATGGTAGCGTGGAGGGCATGAACAACGATCTTCGCCATCCCATTGGAAAATTTGTGCGGTCCGCCGTTCTCACCCGGCAGGAGCGTGAAGATGCGATGCAGAAACTCTC
>JAJXZK010000263.1 GCA_021780095.1 Acidobacteriota bacterium
TGGAAGTTCATGAAGGTAGTGGCCCAGGTATAGGGTTGCTGCGCAATTTCGCTGGGAGTGTGGATGAGTCCGCGCTTTGCTTTTTCTTCTTTGTCCAGCTGGATGAGATTCAGCAAACGGCTCACAGTTCTATGCTCCTTTGGTACGCGGGGTAGTGAAAAGCTGATATAAAAAGGCGAGCCCGAACCTGCAAATCGAGGTCAGCCAACGCAGATCTCGTGAAACGATAAGATAACAAAACGAAATTGATCATAACTTATAGCGTTCAATTTAGCAACCGCTTTCTATGATTACACAGATACAAAACATGACCACTGTAGAGAAAAGATTTGACGTCAGCATCGCCGGTGAAATCAATCTTGATTTGATTCTGTATGGGTTAGCCGAGGTCATCCCTGTCGAGCGAGAGATTCTCGCTACAGATTTTCGATGCACATTGGGTGGCTCGTCGTCTATCGTCGCGCACAATTTAGCATCCCTTGGGGCATCAGTAGGGTTCACAACACGCCTCGGCAAGGACGAGCTTGGCCGCATTGCCCTCGAACGCATGGCGGAAAGCGGGGCTGACCTTTCAGAAGTTGTATATGCTGAAGATTCGACCAGCACTGGCGTCACCGTTTTGCTGCACCATGGTGCGAAACGGCGAATCCTTACCTATCTCGGAACCATGAGCGGCATGTCGCGCGCCGATCTCAACTTCGACTATCTGGCATCGGCCAGACATTTCCATCTCTCCTCTCTCTTTCTGCAAAGAGCGCTCGCGCCAGACCTGGCCGCCCTGTTTCGAGATCTGAAGCAGGCTGGCCTCACAATTTCTCTGGATACGAACGACGATCCCGATAATGTATGGGATGGAGTATTGAACGAGGTTTTGCCGTATGTCGACCTGCTGCTCCCGAATGCCGACGAGGCTTGTCGCATTGCCCGGCGTGACACGGTCGAGGACGCGCTGCTTGCCTTATCGAGCCGTGTGCCCTGTATCGCGGCGAAGTGCGGCCCAGCCGGGGCGCTGTTGCAGACCGGCAACAAGCTCACTCGTATCCCACCGATCCAAGTGACCCCGATCGACACCATTGGCGCAGGCGACAGCTTCGATGCGGGCTTTCTCTACGGGTATGCGCGGGGCGCAGACCCGCTGGACTGTGCAACGGCGGGGAACATCACCGGGGCGTTGTCGACGCTGCGGCCCGGAGGTACCGAAGCCTTCCGCGATGCGGCGTTTCGCGATGGCTTCCTGCGGCAACACAATTTTCCATTCGCCAAGCGCGAACAGAAGTGCACCAGCGTATCCTAGCTTCCCGACGTTCCGTCAGGATTCAGCCGGCAGGCTCATCGACCTTTCGCGATCAGCCTGTTTTCTCGCGGCGGACAGGGTTCCCTAGCGGCTGGACGGTGTTGCGTCCAGCGTGCGAACCTCCCAGGGCTGCAATGCAATCTGCGTTGCAGCCCCGGCGTGGAGCCTTAGCGCTGGTTCACCGGTTGTCCACGGGTCGTGTGCGATATAGGTGCGCGCCGATCCGACAGGCAGTTCTAGCGCGGTTTGAATATCGAGCGAGAATGTCTGCGGCTTATCGGATGGGTTACGCAGAACGATGATCGCCTTGTGAGAGCTCCAGGACGCCCAACCATAAACCTGCAATTGTTGCGGGTCGCCGCCAATCCAATGGACATCTTTCAGCGTTTCCGCGTTGTCGAGGGACCAGCGCGCGCCTTTTGCCAATGTGTCCCAATCCTCCGACGACAAAAGCGAAGGGGTGATGTACATCTCCTGCACCTGCGTGCCCGAGCCGAAAAACGTTTCCACTTCGTCGCGAAAATCTGCCTTGGGGTCGCTCTTCAATCCATCGGCATATTGCGCGTAAATCATGCCGTGCAACATGAGTGAGCTGATAGGAAACAGCGGGCCCGCTTTGACGATGTTCTTATACACCTGCGCGTCACGATAAGTGATCCAGCGCTGCCGCGAGGTGCCGACGCCGGTGAAGGAATGGTCATCGCCGCCGCGCCAGATATCGTCGGTATCGAACAGCCAGAAGGGCGATGGATAGGTGCCAGTGCTCAGGTTGATGAAGATGTTCGGCTCCACTTGCCGCAGGCGATGGATCAAAGCCAGCATGGCGTCGAAATCGCTATCGAACTCGCTTCCTGGAAAAACTCGATCCGCATTTCCGGTGCCGTCGAACTTGAATTCGTTCGCTCCATACGTGTGGATCATGTTGAGGCAAGTATCCTCAAATTTTGCGAAATATTTCGGGCCAGAGAGCGCAAATCCTCCGCTGACGATCTCGTATCCATGCTGTTTTCCGAAGGCGATGCGGTCGAGTTTTTGCTGTTCATAGCCACCCCAGGGCGACATCCACACGCCAACATGACTGTGAAATCGCTCAGCCTCTTCGCTGACTTTCGTAAATCCATCGGGGAAACCCGCATTGAATCCCCAAAGACTCTTCGGGTTATCCCAGCCATCGTCAAAGACGAAGGACGTCACGGGCGCGCCACGCTTTTCGGTTAACTCTGTGCCGAACGCATGGATTCGGTTGAGTGCGCCAGCCTCATCGGTGCGATTGTTAAATCCCAGGTCGTACCAGGTGTTGTACTGCAGCGATGGGCGATAGGGATGGGCTCGTTCCCGCTCAATGTAGCGCAGGAAGTCGCGGCGCATTTGTCCCGGCGCCGCAACTCCAACTACAGAGGAATAAACAATACTTTGGTGCTGCTCCATGGGCAATACTCGCGGCAAGGAGGCAAGAACTTCGCCATCTTGAATCTGGCTCATGGAGAGCGGATGCTCGAAGCCGAAGAACATTGAGTCGTCGGCAACCGGGGAACCTTTCACGCTTCCGACAACGCGCGCCCGAGCATCCTTGAATTGCAGCATGCGAACATCGGTAATGGGCAGTGGGCGGTCGCTGGTGTGAATCGTGATTTGCTGGCGAAAATAATTTGAACCGTCGCGAACAATGCCGCACCATTCGACCTCTGCGGCCGTTGTTGGATCGTTGAAATCGGTGCAAACTTCCTTCCCGGCAAGCCGATCAGAGTATCGGGAGGCTTCTGGCTCCGGGCGAAGATTATGCACCACAAATGGCTGTGTCCGTTTCATGGAGGAGGAGCTCATGACGGAGCCGCCTTTCAACGAGAGCGAAAAGGCGTTGGCCAGATCGATTGAACGCTCGGTTGCCTGATCCACAATTCGCAATCCATTCCATTTGTTCGCCGAGGCCGACCCTTGCACCTGAATCCAGCGGTCACCTAAGTTGAATGTCGAACCGTCGGTAGAGGCGGTGGCGGCGTCCCGGACAGATTTCTGAGTCATCTGGGCGTGGACGCAAACCGCGAAGGTTGTCAACAGACACATGGATGCTGCCAGGGCAGATCGTGCTGCGGATTTTCGTGCGACGCCAGAATTTTGCATCTTTCGCTCCAATTCACGTCGGGAATTGGGATCACGAAAACGATCCCAAAGATCATGGTTCGAATCTCGACTAGAATATATCGTAACCGAGCGATTGGATGTGAAACCCCCGGGCGCGACCGACTGGCATCGCAGCGACTCGGGTCGGCCGAGGAGAACACGAACATGGTAGCCGACACAAAGACGAAGGAACTGGATCAGCAGGACAAGTTTGTCGCCATGGCAACGGCGAAGGCCGAAGTGGACCTGAAGCTGAGCGATTTCAAGCCGGTTTCGATGCTGGTCGCGCCTGTACACGCGGTCAATCGGCCGAGCTTCCCCGCCATCGATTATCACAACCATCTGGACGCTTTCGAGCCGGCCGAGGTACTGAAAGTGATGGACGCCTGCGGCATTGAGCGGGTGGTGAACATCACCATGAAGACGGGGGACGAGGCGTTGGCGGTCATCGATCGCTATGCGCCATTTTCGCAGCGGTTTTCGACGATGGGATGGATGGACTGGTCTGGGGTCAAGCGGCCGGACTTTGTACAGAAGTCTCTCGACACTTTTGATCGGCTGCGAGAGCGCGGCATTTGTGGGATGAAGTTCTGGAAAGATTTAGGGCTGTCGGTGCGGGATGCTTCGGGCGAGCTATTGCGAATCGACGACGAGCGACTGGCTCCGCTCTTTGATAAGGCCGCGGAGCTTGGAATGCCGGTGATGTTTCATACCGCGGATCCGGACGCGTTCTTTTTGCCGATCGATGCGCACAATGAGCGCTACGAAGAATTGGCGGCTCATCCAGACTGGGGATTTTACGGATCGCATTTTTCCAAGGATGAGTTGCTGGCGCAGCGAAACCGTGTGTTTGCGCGGCATCCGAAAACGACGTTCGTGGCGGCGCATCTAGGAGAGCGCGGAGAAAATCTTGCGTATGTCTCGAACATGCTTGACACATATCCAAATGTTTCTGTGGACATGAGCGCGCGCGTTGCGGAGTTAGGGCGGCAACCTTACACGGCGCGCGCCTTCTTCGTGCGTTATGCCGATCGCATCGTGTTTGGGACGGATCTGTTTCCGGAAGTTGCAACCTATCGACTTCATTTCCGCTTTTTCGAGACCGACGATCAATACTTTGAG
>JAJXZK010000062.1 GCA_021780095.1 Acidobacteriota bacterium
CGTCAAACCAACCCATCACGTTGGTGGTGATGAACTGTCGCGGCGCAGAGTTTTGACGAATCGCATCCAGCTGGTTTTTCTGGTAGCTGACCCAGGTCGCGGAGACGAATCGTTTCCAACTGAGCAGCAGACCCGGATTGCCGGGTTTGGTCTCGATGGGAATCTGATTCCAGTTGCTGTAGGTCTGGCTCCAGTACGCAGTTGTCCAGCGCTCGTTCAGATTTTCAAGAGTGCCGTAGCGCTGTTTGACCCAGTTCTGAAAATCGGTGCGAGTTTGCGGGTCGAACGATACGTCCGCATATTCGTTGTCAATTTGCCAGCCGATGACGTAGGGGTTATGACCGAAACGCTTGGCCATGCGGGTGGCGATGTCGCGGGCCAGCTCGCGATATTTTGGGTTGTCCCAATTGAATTGCTGCCGGTTGCCATGCTGGGCCTTGCGGCCATCTTCGTCGGTGCGCAGCGTTTCCGGATATTTTTGCGTCAGCCATGCGGGCGGCGCCGCGGTGGGGGTGCCCAACACGGTGTAGATGCCATGCTGCCCAGCTTCATCAATGGCGCGTTCCAACCATCCAAACTGGTAGTCGCCCTCGGAAGGTTCCATCTTGCTCCAGGCAAACTCGCCGACTCGAACGAAGCGAATGCCGGCCTTCTGCATCAGGTCCAGATCGGCAGGCCAGCGCGACTCCGGCCATTGTTCGGGATACCAGGCGGTACCGAGCAAAATGGGAGGCGGTGGTGCGACGGTTTTCGCGGGCGCTGATGTTTGTGAGATCGCATATTTTGGAACGAAGCAGCCCAGGCAAACGACAAACGATGCAGCCGCAGCGGCGAGGTATTTCCGATTTTTTGTCATGGCAGTCTCAAGGGTTGGATTTCGGGACAACGAACCGATGCTTTGTATCTCGTCGCCATGATAGACGTATTGACCGGAAGAAGTCTTCGCGCGTGAAATTGTGACCGCATGCACAACCGGCGGGGTTTCATCGATTCTCATCCGGCAAATGGGAGGGCGACCCCAAAGATTTGGGCATCTACCAATGAAGAGCGCTGTTGTGCGCGCGGCACGTGGCGCGCACGACGCAAGCAATTTCAGAAACTCAACCCGCAGGAGAGGTTCATCATGGATTATCGAGTTCGCCCCGGAGAAGTGCAGGAAGACCAAGTGACCGCGTTGTTGGAAAGATATTCCTCAAAGTGGCCCACCAGCTTGTTTATGGGTGCTGCAATTGCGTCCATCATTGGATCCATGGTGTTGAAGAATCAGCGCAAGCATTCTGACGCGCTGTTTGTTGGTCAATGGGTTGCGCCGTTCCTGATTCTCGGCTTGTATAACAAAACGGTGAAGCAACATGGGTCGGACACCGGTCGTTCGCTCCGCCATGCATCCGCGGATCAGGCTGAGCGCGAAGAGCCGACGCACGCTTTATAACGTCGGTTGTGGCGCGCGTTTGGCCCCTCCCTCCGCATTCGACACCTGTCGCAGCCCCGTGATACTCTCGTCTGTTTTCTTGCAAGGAGACAGTTGGATGAGTAACGAGGCACCGGCACAGTCGGATGCGGGGCAGGCGAAGTTCCACATCTTCACGGACGAGCAGCAGCAACTTCGCAAGGAGATTCACGAATTCGCCGCTCGCGAGATTGCGCCCAATGTGAGCCGATGGGATGAGGCCAGCGAATTCCCCGCAGAACTGGTGAAAGAGCTGGGCCGCATGGGACTGATGGGGGTCATTTTCCCGGAGCAATATGGCGGCTCGGGACTTGGCTACGTGGAATACGTGATCGCGATCGAGGAGTTGTCGCGCGTCGATGGCTCGGTCGGCATTATCGTGGCTTCGCACAATTCTTTGGCAACCAATCATATTTTTCTTGCGGGCACACAAGAGCAGCGGCAGAAATATGTGACCAAGCTGGCGAGTGGCGAGTGGCTGGGCGCGTGGGGCCTGACCGAGCCTGGTTCCGGCTCGGATGCAGGCGGAGCTCGGACGACGGCGATGAAGAAGGGCGATCGCTGGTTGTTGAATGGCAACAAAACCTTCATCACCAATGGTCATTATGCGGACGTTGCGGTGGTCATCGCGGTTACGGACAAGGCGGAGAGGACGCATGGCTTGTCCGCGTTCATCGTCGAAAAAGGTACGCCGGGATTTCGTGCCGGCAAGAAGGAAAACAAACTTGGGCTGCGTGCGAGCGATACTTCTGAGCTGATCTTCGAAGACTGCGAAATTCCAGAGGAAAACCTGCTGGGCAAGCTGGGCGAGGGTTTTGTCGATTCCATGCGCGTCCTGGACGGTGGCCGGATTTCAATTGCAGCGCTGTCGCTGGGAATGGCGCAGGGAGCCTTCGACGCGGCGTTGCAATACACAAAACGCCGCAAACAATTCGGCAAGGCGATCAGCGAGTTTCAAGGCATTCAATGGAAGATTGCGGATATGGCGACGCAACTGGATGCGGCGAAGTTGCTGACCTTCCGCGCCGCGCAGATGAAAGATGCCGGCATGAAGACGACGCTGGAGTCGGCCATGGCGAAGCTGTACGCGAGCGAGGTTGCGGTGAAGATCTGCGATGAAGGGGTGCAGCTGCACGGCGGGTATGGGTTCATCAAGGACTATCCGGCGGAGAAGTTTTACCGCGATGTAAAGTTGTGCACGATCGGGGAAGGGACCAGCGAGATTCAACGCCTGGTGATTGCGCGCGAAGTGCTGAAGGGCTAAGAAATCACTCCATCGGCTCGACGGGTTTGGCGCGGAAACGCGGCTTTTTCATCAGGTAGCCGATGGGAATGAGGCAGGCGAGCATCACCACTAGGACATGCACGGTATCCACATACGCGAGCACTGTTGCTTGCTGCAGCATCATGTCGTAGATCCGCGCGGTGGCGTGCCGGGCGGCATCGGCTGCGGAAAATCCACGATTCTGTAAGGCTGCCGCCAGACCCTGTTGCATTGCCAGATATTTTGTGGAACCGCCGTATACATGCGCAGACAGAAACTGCTGGTGGGTCTGGGCACGCCGGATGAGCATGGTGCTGATAAAGGACACGCCAATGCTGCCGCCGATGTTGCGGGCAAACGCCGTCAGGCCGGAGACCTCATTGTTTTTGTCCTGAGGAACTCCGACGTAGGACATGAGGCTGATCGGCACAAACAAGAATGGCATACCGAGGACCATGATGACGCGCCAACTGACCGCGTTGTCAAAGGCGATGCCGAGATTGAGATTGCCGATACGCCAGATGCCGAACGTTAGCAGACAGAACCCAAAGGTAATCATCAGACGTGGGTCCACTTTTTGACCGATGAAGCCGACAATGGGCAACAGCACGATCAGAACCAGGGCACCCGCGGAAAGCGCCATGCCGGCGTCGGTGGCAGAGTAACCCATCACTTCCTGCAGGAATTGCGGAATCATGACAGTGGTGGAATACAAGGCAGCACCCACCGCCACCATGACAATTTGACTCATGGCGAAGTTGCGCCTGCGATACAACGACAGGTCGATGATGGGGTGTTTCGAGTTCCACTCGCGATAGAGGAACACGAGCAGCCCAACACCGGCAAGCACAGCGCAGGTGACAATCAGGCGCGAACCGAACCAGTCATCTTCCTGGCCTTTGTCCAGCATGATTTGCAACGCTCCGATGCTGAGAGCCAGCAGGCCGAGCCCGATGCCGTCAACACCGCCCGTGCGTTCCCGTACCTTTTTCAGGTAGGGCGGGTCCTCTACAATTCGGTTGGTTAGCAGCAGAGAGATGATGCCTACGGGGATGTTCAGGAAGAAGATCCAGCGCCAGGCGTAGTTGTCTGTGATCCAGCCGCCGATAGTGGGGCCGATGGCGGGAGCGACAACGACGGCCATTCCATACAAAGAGAAGGCCATACTTCTTTTTTCCGGCGCGAAGGTGTCGGCGAGGATGGCGCGCTCGCTGGGCTGAAGGCCTCCTCCGCCGACGCCCTGAAGCACGCGGAAAAGGATCAACATGGGGAGCGAGGTAGCCAACCCGCAGAGAAATGACGACGCCGTGAAAATGGCGACGCAGCTCATGTAGAAGCGCTTGCGTCCGATGCGGTTGGACATCCAGCCGCTGATCGGCAGCACGATCGCATTGGAGACCAGGTAGGAGGTGAGGATCCAGGTGGCTTCGTTATAGCTGGCTCCCACTGTACCGGCGATGTGGGGCAGCGCGACGTTGGCAATGCTGGAGTCCAGCGATTCCATGAACGTCGCCAGGGTCACCGTAAAGGTGATCACCCACGGGTTGAATCGTGGCGTCCAGTGTTCGTAGTGAAACTCGCTGTCGTAGTCCCGCTTTTCCGCAGCAGGGACAACGGAAGACTGCGCCATGCCCGCTCCCCAGGGTGTTTTTCGTAAAAGCGATGCAGCTGCGAATACTTTGCAGCGAAATCTTGAGCGCGGAATCTAAGAAAAATTCCCTTTGAAAAAAGGAGCCGTCATCGCAAGAAAGTTCCTTACCAGAATAATTCACAGATTCCTGAATCCGTCGATTGGTCGCAAATACGCTGGGTTCGGTTAT
>JAJXZK010000462.1 GCA_021780095.1 Acidobacteriota bacterium
CTCCGGCGTATTGCCAATGACCATCAGCACGGCCATCGTCTCGCCAAGCGCGCGGCCGAGGCCAAGGATGATTGCGCCCACAATGCCGATGCGCGCATTGCGCAGAACGCCCATGCGAATCATCTCCCAGCGCGTCGCTCCCAGGGCCAGCACAGCTTCGCGCTGGGACTGGGGCACGGCGGTCATCACCTCGCGGGTGAGCGAGGAGATGATCGGCAAAACCATAATGGCGAGAATAACGCCCGAAGCAAGATAGCCCAACCCCGTGGGGTTGTCGCTGCCAAAGAGTCCCGTCCAGCCGAGCGTCTTGTTGAGCGCCGGGTTCACATATTCGCGAAGCAGCGGCACAAGAATAAAGAGCGCCCACAAACCGTAGATGATGCTCGGAATCGCAGCCAGCAATTCTGTCAGGAAGGATAGCGGGGCGCGCAGAGGACCGGGGCACATCTCGGTCAGGAAAACCGCGACGCCAATCGCCAGCGGAACCGCGAAGAACAGAGACAGAAATGAAGTCACCAGGGTGCCATAAATAAATGGGACGGCGCTGAAGTTGCCGTTGACCGGATCCCAGTATTGCGGCTGGCCTGTCACTGGATCTTTCACGGCCGTATAGAAGAACTTAAGCCCTGACCGCGCCCAGTTCATCTGCGATTTGTCGACAAGTTGGTATGCGATGAGCGCAACGATCAAGAAGATGCTGATCGCGCAAAGCGTCATCAGAACCTTGAACAGGCGGTCTGCTCCGGCCGAGTTCCCGCGCGCCAGCAAATAGCGGCGAATCTCGGAATGCCCTGCCACAGCCGCAGCCTGGTGCTCTGGCGAATGCACCGCTTCTGGTTCAGGCAGGGATTGGGCGACTCGGATCTCTGGCACAGTCCTGTCCACACATTTCAGGCTACCGGGCAATTGTGAAAGGCAGGTTACAGCGATGAAAAATAAGATGCATACGAGCAAAAATTCGCATGAATCGCCGGGCTTCCCCCACTGAAGCCGCACCAGTGGTCCACCCAGAACCCAAAGCGTACACGCGGCTCTGTGTGCCATTTACAATAAACCTTGTTTGGGAAGGCCAATCGACAGAGTTCAAAAGGAAGATGTAGCCGTAGCCCTGGGGCGAGTGGTACTACTCAAGAGATGACAAAGGGAAGCAGTCGAAAGCTATCCGGGCACGTGAATCTGCGCATGTTGGCCGAACATCTCGAACTCTCCCAGACCACGGTTTCCCTCGTGCTGAACAACTCGCCTTCGGCCAGGTCAATTCCCCAGGAAACGCGGAAGCGGGTCGTGGAAGCAGCCAAGCGGCTGAATTATCGCCCCAACTATTTCGCCCGCTCACTGCGTCGCAACAAATCCATGAGCGTGGGCGTACTGACGCCGGACCTGAGCGAGGGATATTTCACGCGCGTGATGAGCGGAGTGATGCAGGAGTTGGACCGCGCACACTACTTCTTCTTTACCGCCTGCCACAATTGGAACCAGGAGCTTCTGGAGCAGTATCCGCGCATGTTGATCGAGCGGGCGGTGGACGGATTTCTGCTGCTGAACTCGACGATGGACGAGGTGACGGCGCCGGTGGTGGGGATTTCGGCGCACTGCGCGGCTGCGAATGTGACCAATCTCGTTCTGGACCACACCCTCGCCGCCCGATTGGCGCTGAAGCATCTATACGACCTGGGACACCGGCGGATCGCCTTTATGCGCGGCCCCGGGGCGATTCCCGACTCGGGGTACCGCTGGGCGGGAATCCAGAAGGCCGCAAGGGATCTCGACCTGAAGATTGATCCCGCGCTGACATTTCACCTGGACGCGAGCGGCTGGCCGATGAAGACCGGCCAGCAACCAATGGATCCACAGATTGCCTACGATCTGACGCGCGCCCTGCTGGGAAGAACTCACGATTTTACCGCCATCTTCTGCTTCAACGACATTGCGGCGATGGGCGCCATTCGCGCCATTCGCGATGCCGGTCTCGACGTGCCAGGCGACATTTCGGTGGTGGGCTTTGACGACATCACCTCCGCGGCGTTTTCGGTCCCATCGCTCACCACCGTGCATCAGCCGCTCTTCGAGATGGGTCAGAAGGGCGCACAGCTCCTGCTGGAGCGAATCGCCAACCCAAAGAAGCAGTTTCCTGCCGAAATCGAAATGATCCCGGAGCTGGTTGTGCGGGAATCGACAGGACCGGCAAAAGCCCGGCCGTGAAATGATGGCGCGGGATTGGAGCGAGCGAAACCGGCCCGTACATCGATGACCTGAGAACCACTCCGCATCCCGCGCCGCCGTCTACTGCGCGGAATGAAAAGGCGCGGGCTTCGCTCTGCCCTTCAGGTCTCGACATGGCTGGACGATGCTTCGGTCTTCTGCCAAAAATGCCTCAAGTGACAAGCCCGCTCACGCAAAGCCGCTCTCTCGCACAGAAACGCTCACCCGTGGGATCGGCTCATCTTGCGATAATGGAATACTCCGTACACAACAGCCGCGCAGGCGGTTCGTCTTCCACGATCTCCGGGTAACGAGGAAGCGGGTCTTTGAAGTGATTGTCCGCGTCATCGTCATTGACCGAGGAAACCTCGCCAATTAAGCCGTCACCTTCCACCGCATAGAACATGTGATAGAGATATGGCGTTAAGGTGATGGATTCGCCGGAGCCAAGAGTGACGATTGTTCCGGCTTCGACCGTGCGTCGAATTCCATCGCAGACCACGGAAACAGGCGTCTGCGCGAATCCACCATCTTCATCGGAGTTATAGAGCTGCACAGCCAGGCGTCCAGCCCGCATTCCACCTCTGTTAATGATGTCTTCAGTCTTTCGCGCGTGATAATGGAATGGCGTAACCTGACCTTGCCGCACAAACATTATCTTTTCGGCATATGTCTTCGATGCCCCTTGGCCAGCCGGAAATCCGTTACGCAGCGTAAAGAGTGTGAGACCAATCGATTTGAACTCTCCGGAGTTGAAGTCTGTAACATCCCACCCCAGCCGGCTTGCAAGCAGTTCACTCACTTCGCTGCCGCACCTGGACCAGTCCCGTGGCGTCCAATCGGCAAACGGCGGCAGAATAAAGTGATTCCGCGCAAAGAAGTCGCGCGCTTCTGCAATGTACTGGTTAATCGCGGATCTTTTCATCGCACCTTGTTCCTTTCAAACAGTCGCACGTCGTGAACTGGCCAGCGCAGGGCCTCGCTCTCATGTCGGATGCGCAACGCAAACTGAACGGGCTCTTGCTGCTCTTGAGAACTGCGTTCTCGCAATACCGGAACCCACTTGCCCATCATTCTAGAAACAGCTTCAGCAAGCTCAAATGGAAAATTCGCAATTCCTTGAGTGTTTCATTCGCCAAAACGAAGACTTCAAGATCGATCCAGCTCAGAGCTTACGCAAACTGCGCTGCCCGCTTGTCCACGCGCGCAGAGATCGGGCGATTGATCCGCGCGCAACAACACAATCGCTCTTTAAATCACGTAGATTTCAGCAAGACACAAGCCCGCCAGATTTCACAAGGCGAACCCTGGGCGCGGGTATACTAGAGAGAAACGCGCCTGCGAGCGGTCAAAAGCGTATTGGGGCAACATCTGCAAGTTGACGCCGCCATGGTGACCGGGCAGGTTGGCGTCTTTCATGCGCGGTAGACCGGCGAAACCGGCGGTGGCCTGATGAAAGCAGACGAAGCCGCGAATCTGCCCCAGCGCAGTAAGTTATTTGCCCGGGGATCTCCCCTGGACACCCGGCTATTCCCGGGAAAGGACGAACATGGGAACACTGCTGGAGTCCATCAACTCTCCCGCCGATGTTAAGCGCCTGAGCCCTGTGCAACTCGTCGAACTGGCCCAGGAGATTCGCGACTTCCTCATCCAATCTCTCGCCAGAACAGGCGGCCACCTCGGCCCCAATCTCGGCGTGGTTGAACTCACTCTGGCTCTCCATGCGGTCTTCAACACGCCCGAGGACAAGATCCTCTTCGACGTCAGCCACCAGGCCTACATCCACAAGATTCTCACCGGGCGCCGCGAGCGGTTTGAGACCATCCGCCAGCCGGGTGGCCTGAATGGCTTCATGCTGCGCACGGAGAGCGAACACGACTGCTACGGAGCAGGCCACGCCGGAACCGCGCTCTCGGCCGCGCTCGGAATGGCCGTGGCGCGCGACCTTGCTGGAGGGCGCGAGAACATCGTTGCCGTCGCCGGCGACGCCGCCTTCACCAACGGCATCACCTTCGAGGCGCTGAACAACATCGCCGCGCAAACCAAACGCATGATCGTTGTGCTCAACGACAACGAGTGGTCCATCGATCGCAACGTCGGCGCCATCGCCCGTTACTTCCATCGCATCGTCACCAACGAACGCTACCAGTACCTGCACGACAGGGCCACACGCCTGATCGAGCGATTCGGCGGCAAAACCGCAGTGAAGGTTGTGCGCCGCGCCGAAGAGGCCGCCAAAAGCATGTTGTGGCCCTCCATCCTCTTCGAGGAGTTCGGCCTCGACTATTACGGCCCCATCGACGGCCATAACATTCCGCTGCTGATCGAGAC
>JAJXZK010000149.1 GCA_021780095.1 Acidobacteriota bacterium
CTTCCACTCATTACAGTCCGCGCCAGATTGGTACCGTTGCCGGATTGGTCAGCTCCACGACTGCCGTTTTCTGGGGCTGGGCCAACTGGTCTGGTCGCCTTCCCCGCCCCCACGTTGCGAAAACCGCAGAGCCGCGAGCCAAGGTGTATCGGGATCGCGCCGTCTAGGCAATCCGCGCACGATTCGTTCCACGGATCACTCTGGAAGGCCGCCAAAACCTGTCCCAGAGCAATGTGAAGTGGCGTATTCTTGGGGGGTAGGTTACCGTGGCCGGGTCGCCTTAGGAGCTTGGGATGAGCGATTTCATTCTCAAAGTCAACGGGACGGATCGGCATGTCACTGCCTCTCCTGACGAGAGCCTGCTCTCTGTCCTGCGTGATCGACTCGACCTGACTGGAACCAAGTATGGATGCGGCGAAGGCGAGTGTGCCGCCTGCACGGTGTTGCTGGATGGCAAGCCGGTTCATTCTTGCATCACTCCCGTCTCGGCTGCAGAGAAAACCAGCATCACCACAATCGAAGGCCTGGGAAAGAACGGCGCGCTCAGTCCCGTGCAGCAAGCCTTCGTGGAGGAAGGCGCCTTCCAGTGCGGTTACTGCACCTCTGGCATGGTTCTGCGCGCCACCGCATTACTGCGCGAAACACCACATCCGACGGAAGATCAAATCGTCGCGTATATGGACGGGAATATCTGCCGCTGCGGCGTATACCCGCGCATCATTGCGGCGGTGCAGCGAGCCTCGCAATCGCCGGCAAAAGCAGGTAGCCAATGAACGCCCTCGATCCCCTGCCGTTTGAGCTGGCGCAACATGCCATCGACGACAAGCCCTACTGGTTTCGTCTTGATCGCCGCGACTTTCTAAAACTGTTTGGCGGAGGATTGCTCGTCTGCCTGACGGACTTCTCCGTGCTGGCGCAGGAATCCGGCCGGACGTTCGGCAGTCACGAACTGCCCACTGACATCGCGGCCTGGCTCTCCATCGCTGCTGACAGCCGCGTTACGGTCTTGACCGGCAAGGTGGAGGTGGGACAGAACATTCGCACCTCTCTGGCGCAGCAGGTTGCGGAGGAACTGCGAGTTCCCTTCGACTCCATTACCATGCTCATGGGAGATACAGATCTGGTTCCCTGGGACGCCGGGACGTTTGGCAGCCGCACCACGCCCACCATGGGTCCGCAGCTTCGTAAGATGGCCGCCGCTGCTCGACAGTCACTGATCGAAATGGCCGCCAAGCGATGGAACGAGGACGCTTCCAAGCTGACGGCAGACGACGCCAAAGTGACCGGGCCGCAGTCCGGCCAATCGCTCAGCTATGGTGAGCTGACTCGCGGCGAAAAACTGGTGCAGACAGTCTCCACCGAGGTTCCGCTGAGCCCTGCGAGTGATTGGAAGATTGCTGGCACCGCCGTTCCCAAGGTAAACGGCCGCGACTTTGTCACCGGAAGACACAAGTTTCCTTCCGACATCGTTCGCCCGGGGATGATGTTCGGAAAGGTGCTTCGGCCGGAGGGATTCAATGCCACTCTAGGTTCGTTCGACGCCACGAAAGCGGAAAGGATGCCGGGGGTAACGGTCGTGCACGATGGCGATTTTATTGCCCTCGCGGCAGCCGATCCGCCGACAGCAGAACGCGCGCTGTCGGCCTTGCATGCTACCTGGAATGTACCCGCTCAACCCTCCAATCAAGGACTGTTCGCATCCCTCAAAGAGTCTTCCAAAGGCGGGGAGGATGAGGATGGTCAGAAGCCATCGAGCGGCTTTGTCTCGCAGGCTATCGCCGCGGCGCCGATGCATTTGCATCAGCAATACACAGTGCAATACATTGCGCATGCGCCGCTGGAACCTCGTGCGGCGGTGGCCGAGTGGACAAATGGCAAGCTGACCGTGTGGACCGGAACCCAACGGCCCTTTGGTGTTCGCGATGAACTGATGGCTGCGTTTCATCTGCCCGCGGAAAAAGTTCGCGTCGTTCAACCCGACATGGGCAGCGGCTACGGCGGCAAGCATACGGGCGAAGCTGCCATTGAAGCCGCGCGTCTCGCCAAAGCAACCGGAAAACCCGTCAAGATTGTCTGGACCCGCGAAGAGGAGTTTACCTGGGCTTACTTCAGGCCCGCCGGGTTAATTAGGATCAGCAGCGGCGCAAATCACGATGGCACTCTCGTTGCATGGGAACATCACAATTACAACTCCGGGCCGGCCGCCATCGCGACTCCGTACAACGTAACGCATCAACTCAGCCAATTTCATCCGGCTGATTCGCCGTTGCGTCAGGGATCCTACCGAGCGCTCGCGGCCACCGCGAACAACTTCGCGCGGGAATCTCACATGGATGAACTGGCGCATACGATCGGCATGGACCCCTTGGAATTTCGCATGAAGAATCTGGCCGACCCCCGACTGCGAGCAGTGCTGCAGGCCGCGGCAGACAAGTTCAACTGGGGCCCGTCGAAGTCCACTTCCAAGCGCGGCTTTGGCATTGCCTGCGGCACAGATAAAGGCGGCTACGTCGCCACCTGCGTCGAACTGGAAATTGTTCCGACTGACAACGAGGTCAAAATTCGCCGCGTGGTTCAAGCCTGGGAGTCGGGGGCTATCGTCAATCCTGACGGCCTCCGCAACCAAGTCTCTGGCGCGATCGTACAGGGGATTGGAGGCGCGCTGTTTGAGCAAATTCAATTTGCCAACGGACGCATCCTCAACCCGCACTTCGCGCAATATCGTGTGCCACGCTTTAGCGACGCGCCGCAGATTGAAGTCGTTCTTCTCGACCGCAAGGATCTGCCCTCTGCCGGCGCGGGGGAAAGCGGCATCATCGGCCTGGCGCCGGCCGTGGGCAACGCCATCTTCGCGGCCACGGGCACGCGCCTGCGCAACATGCCCATGGCGCCCAATGGAATCGCTCCTCGAAAATCGGCTGCAGAGAACCTCTATGGCCCCTGGGTAGCCCGAAATTCTAGTGCGCCCGGATAGCAAGGACGAGTAGAATCCAACGTTACATCCAAAAGTCCTTGTGAGGCACCGTGATCGGCGAACCCGTTGAAGTAGTCAAGCAGCAGACCACTATTCTCCTCCTATGCTCCGACTCGAACCTGCGCCTGGTACTGCAGGAGGTGCTGGAAGATAAGGGCTATGTAGTTTTGCCGGCCGGTGACCTGTCGCGTGCCGTGGACTGGTTGAGCCGATGCAAACCCGACCTCCTGCTTGTTCGCCCCTATCTGAGCGGAATCTCCGGATACGAAGCGGCTCTTTACCTGCGAACGAAATGTCATGGAATTCGCATCCTTATGGTGAGCGGCTTTCTTCAGGATGATCGACTCCAATACCAGTGGGATATCCAGGGGATTGAGGTCTTCCCCAAGCCGTTCAGCGGCGAAGAGTTCCTGCAGACGGTAGCGAGTGTGTTGGCCACGCGGAATGCCGTACCCACAAGCGCCCCCGCATAGAATCGCTGCAGCCTTTCATCGTCTGAAAGTTGCACGCGTATACCACGTGGCCTCCCGTGAGCCCTCTCACGTAACCTATCCCTACCAGTGAGGCTTGACGATGCGACCCTCCCATCATCTGCAAGAGCATATCGACACCATCGCCCGCCACGAACAGGAGTTTCTGGAGCGAAGAACCGCCGCCGAGCGACTGGGAGATTCAATCGCCTCATTCGTCGGGAGCCTCGGTTTTGTCGTCTTACACCTCGGTCTATTTCTCTGCTGGATTTTGCTCAATAAAATTCCGTTGGGTTCCATTCCGCATTTCGATCCTCCGCCTTTTTCTCTTTTGGCAACCTGTGTCGCGATGGAAGGCATTCTGCTTTCAAGCTTCATTCTGATGCGACAGGGAAGATTGGCGAGACGCTCGGATGAGCGCGATCATCTGATGTTGCAAATCCTTCTTCTGACGGAAAAAGAAGTTACGGCCGTCATCCAAATGAATCGACGGGTCGCAGACAAACTGGGTGTCGAGAGTGTCGCGGAAGATCAGGCGATCGAGGAATTGAGTCAGCGCACTTCAATCGATGAAGTAGCCCAGACAATTCAGGACAGTTTATCGCCCGAGCCGTGAAGGCGTGACATTCATGGGTTGCCAATTGTCCCTGATCACTTCGGAAAAGCACAACGGCAGGTCTCAAATCGCCCCTGCCCTTGTGCAACCGTACACGATATGCCAGTCGGCTAATTCATATAGCAACGCTCCAGCTGAGAAACAATACCTCCAGCATTTGTGTCCCACCAGTACAACAGCGCCTCGGTAACAACACAATCCAGCGGAAGACCGGTCGCGTCGGCGAATGTCTGAACGCAGATCATCGCTTCATCCGATATAAGCGGGTTGCTATTGGTGGGTTGTACGGGCTTTAGATTTCTCGTGCGAGCGTTTTCAGGTGGATTCATGAACGGCGGTACTGAGGAACCAAGGTTTTTTTCTGCCATATTTTTCCTCTCGTTGTGCGACCTTGTTACATGAGACAAAGAGTTTCACATCGTTCGCTTGTGGAACCGCGGCCATGGGTATGAATTCAACCAGCGAGTCTTACCCGAGGACACCAATCGAACGATACAGGAACCGTATCACGGGCGCCTGTGGATTGATTTACCGAACCGAGCGGTTAAAAATGACGTGTATTCACATGCCTATTTACAAGGTAGTCATTCGAATCCGCTGTTTCGGTTACTGGTAACGCGGGTTACTAGTAACCAGTCAGGTCGAAGATACGGGGCAGCGCCGAAAGTGTTGCATCCGCACAGGAGTATCCGCGTGGAATCGCGCGTCTCGGGCATGAGTAGGTCGAGCAATGCGCCTGATCCGTCCCCGCATGATGCGCAGGGAGCGGAAAATGCAGCGGCTCCTTTCTTCGGAACAACTGGTGTATCTCAGGCTCGAAGCCGAAGGGGTACGTCTGCTACCGCTCGCAGCACGGCGCGAGGTGGCGCGGATTATCGTGTCCAAACCAGATGTCAATACCGGTGTTGTCTCAGGCGGTTCGGCTTTGGTCATCGAGGTGGAGAATGCGCGCCGCGAGGTGGACGAGGAACTGAAGCGATTGCGGAAGGTGCAGCGGATGGTCGTTTCAGACCCTGAGATCATGCGTGGCACGCCGGTTTTTCAGGGAACGCGCATTCCCGTCGATCTGCTAGCTCCGATGGTTGCACAGGGCGCTACAATCGGAGAGATCCTTGAGGGATACCGTGCCCTGAACCGCGAGCAGGTGGAACTGGCTCCGCTTTCTATGCTGGCGTTCCCGCGCCGTGGCCGTCGAGCCCAGCGTCCCTGAAGGAAGCAGAAGCCTATGCGCATCACACCCAGCGTCGTACGGTGGCCTGATCGTGGCGAAATTCCTTATTGACAAATGCCGGCACTCTTCTCTCCCCGAGCGGCTATGGCGAGGACCGGCGCAAGAACCCGCCCCGCGAAGACGCCGTGCTGCTTCAATGCCTCGTCCTCTGTGGCGTGTGGAGACCGCTTCGAGTACCAGCCTGCATTTTCACGGCGGAGGTCATTCGCCTTACTCATATGAGTACCCCATTTTTTTACAAACAGATATTGTAGAGTTTCCTCCATTTCAGTGGCGCAAGCGCAAACGATGTCGAGGAAAGTGGACTTGTCTTTTTGCCTTGTCCATAATCTGACCGAGGTGTACATCATTTCCAGTCAGGCGGGAGCGATCATCCATGAAAATACTGGGAATCAGTGGATTTGAAAACTCAATTCCGTTCAAGAAGGCACATTGGCCTGGGCTTGAGAAGCGCGAGTACAGGATTTCGCAGGGGCACGATTCGGCTGCGGCGCTGGTCATTGATGGAGAAATTGTCGCGGCCGCGGCGGAAGAGCGCTTCAGCAGGAAGAAACACACCGGCGACTTTCCCATTCGCGCCATCGAATACTGCCTGGCGGAGGCTAGCATCGGGCCTGCGGACATCGATGAGATGGCGCACGGCTTCGACTACTCGCCCTACAAGGAGATGTACTCGCTGGATCCGATAACGGCGGAGCAGTATAGCCAGGTCTTCTCCCGTGAAGCATTGCTGCGGGATCTGCAGCGGGCAATGCCGGAGTTTCCCCCGGAACGCTTCCATGCAGTAGGCCACCATCTGGCGCATGCAGCCAGTGCGTACTTCACCTCCGGTTGGGAAGAGTGTCTTGTAGTGGTAATAGATGGCATGGGGGAAGCACATAGTGCCACCGTGTACCACGCGCATGATGGCCAGATCGATATACTGCGGACGATTTCCGCCAACGATTCGATCGGCATTCTGTACTCTGTCGTCACGCTGCACCTTGGTTTCGACTTCAACTCCGACGAGTACAAGATCATGGGACTGGCGCCGTATGGTGATCCATCGCGTTATCGCGCGTTTTTTGACGATGCGGTAAAGTGCCTGGATGATGGCCGGATTCAGGTCCCTTTACTGAAGATGAATACCTCGCGGGAAGACCGCGAGACCTATGGCGCAACCCGGCGCTATCTGGAAGAGCATTTGCTCCCTCACCGCCACCCGGATGCCGAGATCACGGATGCGCACCGGGACGTTGCCGCTGCATTACAAGCGTGCCTGGACCGAGCGATGCTGCACGTCTGCGGACATTTCGGGCGGTCAACCGGCCTGCGCCGTCTGGCCATGGCGGGCGGGGTCGCGCTGAACTGCACGGCCAATGGACGCCTGCTGCAATCCGGCGCCTTCGACGAGATCTACGTCCAGCCCGCGGCTGGTGATGACGGCGCGGCGCTGGGTGCGGCGTTGTGGCGGGCCTCGCGCATCGATAAGATCCACAACGCGCGCATGCCGGTACCATTCCTGGGGCCACGGACATCCGGCAACGATATCGATGAAGCGTTGAAGCATTTTCAGGACCGTGTGACGACGGTCCGCTTTTCCAGCTTGCGCGAGACGTGCGCGGAAGCGGCGAGGTTGATTCGCGATGGGCGCGTGATTGCCTGGTATCGGGGTAGGATGGAGTTCGGTCCGAGGGCCCTGGGGCATCGCAGTATTCTCGCGGACCCGGGACATCCAGAGATGCGGGATCGCATCAATGCGATGGTTAAGATGCGGGAGGCATTTCGTCCCTTTGCGCCGGCGGTCTCCTCCGAACAGGTGCAGGACTGGTTTGCGGTACCCCGGGGCGCGGAGTTTCCTTACATGATTATGACAGTGGATGTACGGGAACAGCACCGCGCGGCACTGCCAGCCATTACCCATGTGAACGGTTCGGCGCGGGTCCAGACCGTTTCCCAAACCGATAATCAGGAGTTTCACGCGCTCCTGGAAGAGGTTGGGAAGACAACGGGACGGCAGATGGTGTTGAACACGAGTTTCAATGTCAAGGGTCAGCCGATTGTGAACACGCCGACCGAGGCACTGGAAACCTTCCTGGGAACTGGCATCGAATACCTGTTTCTAGAGGACACTTTGGTCCGTCGCCGGTAGTTGCCAACAGCCAGAACTATCCAGTGGAAGTCGTCAAATTGTGCAATAAATTGCATAATGCTGAAGTGGACCAGGAAATCCAAAGGGCCCCGGCGAAGATATGCTGCGCGGGAGTCGCCGTATTTCCCCAGCTATGAATAGCTTCCGCGGAAGGTCCGGCTCCCGGCGTGGGGACATGGGAAGCACCCTGAATGTTGGAGAAGCGCCCATCCGGCAGACAGATGGCGGGGCCCCAAAGCGGCGGGTTCGGGGCACTTTCGGGGCGGGTCTGACCCCGAAATCCTAGACCAAGGCATTGCACGCATCTATAGCGAAGGGCCGAGCGTGCTACATCGTCGTGTTAGGGCGTCTCAGGTTCAGGTAATGGAATCCAGGTTTTGGAATGGAAATTGCATATACGTTTGCTTGGGTCGGGTGAAATCCTCATCCTAGGGTCCGGACAATGGGATTGCGGCCTTGCTTGCCCGATGCTGGGCAGACGGGCATAAGTCAATCGAATCCGGGCGCCTTGCAGGAGGAATATGTTGCTATCGGAGGCGATGCTCGACTCGAGAATTCTGGCGGAGAGGCATACGGTCTCTAGCTCCAATACGGTCGCGCGCTCGTTTGAGGAACAGTCGGCTCGAACTCCCGACGCCATTGCGCTGGTCTTTCAAGACCAACGCATGACCTACCGCCAGTTGGATGAAAGAAGCAATCAATTGGCGCGATATCTGCAGTCCCTTGGAGTAAAGCCGGAAACACTTGTCGGCGTTTTTATGGAGCGATCAGAGGAGTTGGCGATCACTCTGCTGGCAGTATTGAAAGCCGGTGGCGCCTATGTGCCGCTCGATCCTGGATATCCCGGTGAACGCATTGCATTTCTCGTCGAGGACTCGAAAGCCCCTTTCATCCTGACGACGAAACGCATGGGCGCAACCCTGCCCGCTGTGGCTGCGCGCATTCTTTACGCTGATTCGGAAACCCCCGCAATTGCAAGCCAGAGCGCTGCTCCGCTGGCTGGCGCGGCATCGGAAGGAAATCTGATGTATGTGATTTATACGTCCGGCTCCACCGGGAAGCCGAAGGGCGTGATGGTGGAGCATCGCAACGTGCTGTCGTTTTTCGCCGCCATGGATGATGTACTTGGGGAAAAACCGGGAACATGGCTTGCGGTGACCAGCATCTCCTTCGATATTTCCGTGCTGGAACTCTTCTGGACGCTGACGCGCGGTTTTCAGGTTGTGCTGCACGGAGATGAAGGCACCCATACGATTCCCGAGGAAATCATCCGCCACGGCGTCACCCATTTTCAATCGACGCCGTCGCTAGCACGCATGATTGCAGCCGATCCGCGTTCGCTGGCTGCTTTAGGTGGAGTCGAAAATCTTCTGTTAGGTGGAGAAGCGTTGCCTGTTTCGCTGGTGAATACTTTGCGCTCCACGACAACTGGCCGAATTTATAACGTGTATGGTCCTACGGAAACAACCATATGGTCCACGGTGTACAGCATTTCTCAGACTGCTGAATTCTCAACAAGCATCCCGATTGGGAAGCCGCTGGCGAACACCGAAGCCTACATTCTGGATTCTGAATTAAGACCTGTTGCCGCAGGAGCGCCTGGGGAATTGTACCTGGGTGGCGGGGGCGTGGTGCGGGGATATTGGGCCCGTCCGGAATTGACGAGCGACCGGTTCGCTTCTGGTCTGATTCCCGGAACCGGTCGCTTGTATCGCACCGGAGACGTTGCACGGTCCCTGCCGGATGGAAACATTGAATACCTGGGGCGCTCCGATTTTCAGGTGAAATTGCGCGGATTCCGCATAGAGCTTGGAGAAATTGAAGCCACGTTGGAACAGCACCCCGCAGTGCGGCAGGCCGTGGTCGTTGCCAGGGAAGACCGGCCTGGAGACAAGCGCCTGGTTGGCTACGTGGTCCTGCATGATGGAAACGCAGCCACGGCGGCATCGTTGCGCACCCTGCTGGAATCGAGGCTGCCAGAGTATATGGTGCCTTCACAAATTGTCTTGATGGACCGATTACCGTTGACGACAAATGGAAAGATCGATCGCAACGCCTTGCCGACGGTCTCTATGGGAACCGGCGAGGCCGCTGCCGGCAACGAAGCACGAAATGAGATGGAGCGGACCGTTGCCGAGACATGGGCGGAAGCTCTGGGCGTGGAATCTGTCGGGCTGCACCTGAACTTTTTCGATCTCGGGGCCACCTCACTGATGGTTCCGGAGGTGCAGATTGAACTGCAGCGCAAACTGGGGCGCGAGATCCCACTGACCGATCTTTTTCAATTTCATACCGTCAGCTCGCTTGCGGGCCGATTGTCGAGAGAGCTGCCCGCGCCGCGCTCCTCGGACCGCGTCCAGAGGCGTCTGGCTGCGCGCAACCACTCCGCGGCATCCCTATGAAAAGTTCAGCGATCGCGATCGTCGGCATGGCGGGGCGCTTCCCCGGAGCGCGAAACGTGGATGAATTCTGGCGGAACCTGCGCGACGGCGTGGAATCGATCTGCACCCTGACAGATACGGAGTTGAGCGCGGCGGGCGTTTCGGCGGAAGAGCTGGCGAATCCAGATTATGTAAAAGCGGCTGCAGTGCTGGAAGACGTTGATATGTTCGATGCTTCGTTCTTCGGGTTCAGTCCACGGGATGCAGCCATTATGGATCCGCAGCATCGTCATTTTCTTGAATGCGCCTGGGAGGCGATCGAGAACGCTGGGCATACGCCGGAAGCGTTCGTCGGTTCGATTGGTGTTTTTGCCGGTTCCGGCATGAACGCCTACATGCTCCACAACTTGATGCAAAATCGCCAGTTACGGGAGAGCGCCGGACTGTTTATGATCCGGCATACGGGCAACGACAAAGACGTTCTGGCCACGCGTGTATCGTATCAGCTCAATCTTCAAGGACCAAGCTTGAGCGTGCAGACAGCCTGCTCCACGTCGTTGGTCGCGATCCATCTGGCCTGCCAAAGCCTGTTGAATGCCGAGTGCGACATGGCTCTCGCTGGTGGCGTCACCATTGAGATGCCCCATGCCCAGGGATATCTGTACCGCGAAGGCGAGATCCTTTCCAGCGACGGCCACTGCCGGGCGTTTGCCGCCGCATCAAGTGGGACCGTGTTTTCCAGCGGTGCAGGCATTGTTGTTTTGCGGCGGCTGGAGGATGCAATCGCAGACCGCGATACAATTCACGCAGTCATTCTTGGCTCCGCCATAAATAACGACGGATCGCGCAAGGTGGGGTATCTGGCCCCCAGCGTCGAGGGCCAGGCAGACGTGGTTGGGGAAGCCCTGGGCGTTGCCGGTATCCGCGCGGAAGACGTTTCGTACATCGAGACGCATGGGACCGGGACCGCAGTCGGCGACCCCATCGAAATGATGGGCCTTACCCAGGCCTTCCGGGCACAGACGCAGCGCAATGGGTACTGCGGGATTGGATCGCTCAAGACAAACATCGGACACCTCGATACCGCTGCCGGTGTGGCGGGTCTCATCAAGACTGTGCTGGCCTTGCGGCATCGAAAGATACCCCCGAGTCTCAACTTCGATGCCCCGAATCCGCTGATAGATTTCAAAAACAGTCCGTTTTATGTGAATGTCAAACTTGCCGATTGGCAATCCAGCGGCAAGCTGCGCCGGGCGGGGGTGACAGCACTTGGCATTGGCGGGACAAATGCGCATGTCATATTGGAGGAGGCTCCGCCGGTTGAACCCTCGGAAGCGAGCGCGCAACTGCAATTGATTGTTCTCTCCGCGAAGACGGAGATCGCACTGGAACAGGCAACCTCTCACCTGGCCGCGCATCTTCGCGAACAGCCAGAGATCAACCTTGCTGATGTGGCATTCACATGCAGCATGGGCCGACGAGCATTTCAACACAGACGCATTCTCGTCGCTGAAAATACAACCGAGGCTGCGGATCTTCTCTCGGCGGGAAACTCCAAACGCCTGCTTACCGGAACCGTGATGTCCTCGGCGCCCTCTGTCGTGTTTATGTTTTCAGGCCAGGGTGCGCAATACGTCCATATGGGTGCAGAACTTTATCACTCTGAACCAATTTTCCGTGAGCATCTGGATGCTTGTGCGGAGGGATTAAAAGCTCATCTGAGTGTGGATGTTCGCCAATTGTTGTACCCCGGCACGCAGGATACGGATATGGCTCTGGCACAGCTACAGCGCACCTGCATCGCCCAGCCGGCGCTCTTCGCAATTGAATATTCGCTTGCGCAATGGTGGATGGCCCACGGGGTGAAGCCACTGGCGATGATTGGCCACAGCGTTGGAGAATATGTGGCCGCATGTATTGCCGGCGTACTTTCGCTGGACGATGCGCTGGCCATCATTGTCGCCCGTGGCCGTTTGATGCAGGACATGGAACCAGGCTCCATGCTGGCGGTATCATTGGCGCCCGAGGAATTGGCCCTGCCTGCTGCGCTCTCGATGGCCGCCGTCAATGCTCCGCGGCAGTGTGTTGTCTCCGGCCCGACAGACGCGATTCGGCAATTCGAGCGGGAGTTGTTGCAACGGAACATCTCCTGTCGTGCGTTGCACACTTCGCATGCATTTCATTCTTCGATGATGGAGCCAATGCTCACACCCTTCGTGCAGCAAATGCGAAGGGTTCCGCTGAGGACCCCTCGCATTCCTTATGTGTCGAATGTGACCGGAACATGGATTACGGAAGCCCAGGCCAAAGACCCGGAGTATTGGATCCTGCATTTGCGCAACACGGTCAAGTTCTCCGAGGGCGTGGTTGAGTTGCTGCGTCAAAGTGACCGCATCATGCTAGAAGTAGGCCCCGGCCAGACGCTCGCCGCTCTCACGCGCGCGCACAATCCAAAGAGCGCCCGGGTATTTGCTTCCATGCGTAGCGAGCAAGAACAGATATCCGATACGATCCACCTAAGGAGCACGCTGGGGCAGCTCTGGATCGCCGGGGTGTCGGTTGATTTCACTACCTTGCCTTGCGGCTCAACTGGCAGGCGGATACCTCTGCCAACTTATCCCTTCCAGCGACAACGCTTCTGGATAGAACCTGACAATGTCCCGGTCAAACGTAGCACGGAGCCGATAAGTTCCTCATCGGGTGAGCCTCTCATTGCGTCCCATGGCTCAGAGAGGTCGAAAATCGATGACTGGTTCTATAGCCGCACATGGATTCAGACGCCACTTCCGCCTGTTTCTTCTTCTGGAAGCTTATGCTGGCTGCTGTTCCTGGATACAGCAGGGCTTGGCAAGCAAATTGGCGTGCAGTTGCGTGGCGCAGGCCATCGAGTGGTTGAAGTCACACAAGGAGACGCGTTCCAGCGTGTTCACCGCGATCAGTACAGGATGCGCCCTGGAGCGCGCGAAGACTATGATGCGTTACTCAAAGATCTAGATACACGAAATATCCATGCGCAAAAGCTTGTGCACTTGTGGTCATTGCCCGATCCGACAAAAAGCCGCACCGTTGACGATCGGCTTAGTGCGAGTTTTTACAGCCTGCTATACCTTGCGCAAGCGCTTGCCGATCAAGACATGGTCTCGATTGATCTGGCGATCGTTTCGGACCGGATTCATTCTGTCTTGAATGAGAAAGTGTCCGATCCTGTTTCATCCACAATTCTTGGACCGACAAAAGTAATTCCAAAAGAGTTTCCAGGAATCGTCTTGCGGAATATAGATGTGGACCTATCGTCGCAAGGAATGGTGCAGCTTGCAGTCCAGGTGATCACGGAACATTCTGCGCCATTCCATGATCCCTCTGTTGCGTATAGGAATGGAGATCGTTGGATTGAAAGTTTCCATCATATAGACATGCATGCACATTCACGTCCAAGTCGATTGAAGAACAAGGGCGTTTATCTGATTACCGGTGGCCTTGGAGATCTCGGCTTGGTGATCGCTGATCAAATAGCACGTGCATGCCAGGCGAAGCTTGTTCTGTTGGGGCGTACGCCTCTGCCACGGCGAGAGGAGTGGGACACGGTACTCGCCGCAAGGAACACCCCCCAACAAATGAAGCGGACAATATCAAAGTTGATACAGATGGAATCCATTGGCGCGGAGATCCTTACAGTCTGCGCGGATGTGACCAGCATTGCGGACGTTCGGAATTCCATAGAACAAGCACATGCACGATTTGGGGACATCAACGGCGTCATTCACGCTGCGGGAATTGTGGAGGATGGCCCTCTCCAAACCAAAACGAAAGAGAGCGCTGCGCGCGTGCTCGCGGCAAAAGTCCAGGGCACACTTATACTCGACGAAACCCTGCGAAATACATCCCTCGATTTCTTTGTCTTATTTTCCTCTGTAAGTTCTGTCATAGCTCCTGCTGGACAGGTGGACTACACAGCTGCAAATGCTTTCTTGGATGCTTTTGCCGCAAGTAAAAACAATGCAACTGTGCTGTCGATCAATTGGGGGCCGTGGCGCGATGTTGGTATGGCCGCGCGTGCCGATCTATCACATCCCCTGCTTCATCGGCGACTCGTAGGGCGGCGTGATGAGATAGCATACATAAGTAAGTTGAACTATGACTCAGACTGGATACTTTCAGAACATCTCATTCTGGGAGGGAAAGCGGTTTTCCCTGGTACGGGCTATCTGGAGATGGCGGCTGCAGCTCTCACAAGGGGATCGTTCCAGCAGGGAGTCGTATTTGAAGACGTCTTTTTTCTCTCTCCACTGTATGTCGATTTGCACGAGACGAAGGAGGTACAAGTACATTTACAGCGCGAGCATAATACGAGTTATCGCTTTTCTATCTCAACAATGGACTTAGGATGGACAGAGCATTCTTCCGGCCAGGTATATCGTTGCAGGCTGGATACTCCCAAGGACTGTAATATTGCAGAAATCTTAAATCGCTGTCGGCACAGGACGATTATCTTTGACGATGAGCATCGTACCCATCAGGAGGAATTCTATAGGTTTGGCCCTCGATGGAGGAATGCGAAACGCATACACATCGGCATACAAGAGGCGCTCACTGTACTAGAACTCAGAGCAGAGTTTTCTGGGGATATGGCAGATTACCATTTGCATCCCGCACTCTTTGATATTGCCGCTGGATCTGCACTCTATCTAATAGAAGACTATGGCCGGTTCGCAGCTGTCTACATGCCCTTGTCTTATAGGCGCGCCACGATCTATAGACCGCTGTGCTCCAGAATGCTCAGCCATATCCGCGCAAGACAGAAAAATATGACTGGCCAGGATGTGGTGACATTCGACATGACATTCATGGATGAGACTGGCAGGATCCTCGCTGAAATTGAAGAATATTCTCTTCGATGGATTCGAGATCCAATGACTGCCATGAATAGTGTGCGCGCACCATATGCAGACCATACAACCGGTATTGAGGTCCAATCATTTCCACGCGAGATGACTATTGCATCGGACGACGGTGGCGCGGTGTTTCTGCGTATTCTGTCTACTGAGCTACCTGCAGGAGTCATCGTTTCTCCCCAAGAACTCGCCACAAAAGGAGGGAATATAGCTGAGGCCGTTCATTCTGAAACTAGCCTACTCGGATCTCCCGAAGATGTAGAGAGCGTCCTTGCAGAATGGTGGAAGGAATTACTTGGGCTGAGTGAAGTTGGACTTGAAGATGATTTCTTTGACCTGGGCGGACAGTCGCTGATTGTTGCAAGGTTATTTAGCAAGATCAAGAAGACATATGGTGTCGCTCTCGGATTGTCAGTGTTATTTGAAGCACGAACAATCCGCCAACTGGCCACTTTAATACGTCAATCGAAGATGCCGACATACTTGAAACCTGCATCGTGGTCGCCGATAGTGCCGATTCAACCGAAAGGAAGCCGTCCGCCGCTTTATGTAATTTCTGGACTTGGAGGGAATGTGATCAAGTTCAGCAGTATGGCGTTTTATTTAGGCGAAGATCAGCCCGTATATGGACTTTTGCCGCGAGGGCTAGACGGGAAAGAACCTTATTTCACTCGCGTAGAGGATCTGGCCTCGTATTATGTGAAATCGATTAGAAGTATGCAGCCTGAAGGCCCATACCGATTGGTTGGATATTCTTTTGGAGGAGCCGTTGCATTTGAAGTTGCGCAACAAATTGTTGCTCAAGGTGGAGAGATAGGCCTGCTTGGGATGTTCGATACCATCGAGTGGCAGTATATGGAACAAATGGAGCAGGCGCTGCACTCGCGGGATAGGCTACAAATCTATAAAGATCAACTAAAACATGAATTCAACGACGAAGATAAGCTGGGTAGATTAAAGAAGCGAGTTACGGCGAAGTGTTCGAGACTTATCTATCGCCTCTATACTGCCCTAGGCCGCTCGGTGCCGCATGATATTGGGACCATCGAAGACATCAATGCTTTTGCAGGCTCTACGTATCGCGCAAAGCTGTATCCAGGTTCACTCACCTTATTCCGGTCTACTATGCGCGAGCCACTCGATGGCGACGATCCGTATTTGGGATGGGGAGGATTTGTCGCTGGTGGAATAGAAGTATGTCCTATCCACGCATCGCATGAGACAATTTTACAGGAGCCGGCTGTGAAGGTGCTTTCGGAGCGGCTGAGTGAGTGTCTGAGCCGAGAGCAGGGAGTTACACGCGAAATATTGTCAATGGCGGAGTAGCGTACGATCCACCGCATGAATGCAAGCGGAAATTCCTGCACAGCATAGAAAAAGACTGGCACAGCAGCCTGTCCGGCGCACTCCTTGAAATGGATAGTGTGTAGTCTGATTGATGACGACAGTTCCGGTTAAGCTCGGTGATCACGCATGAATATAGTGATGCTGTCTCCCAACGCATATCTTTTGGGACGGCCGAATCGAGGAGATGCGACCCTTGATTGTGCGTGAGCGTTACACGAACCGCATGTCCTATGCAGTCAGTGGGGCACTGTTCTGCAGGCTGTTCTGGCCAACAGATTGATTGATCTTCCACTGATCGGGCAGGCCAGTATGCCACTATACGCGAATCATAGCTTTTGTTACCTCTTCCCTTTAGTTAAGCAGTTGTCCGATGGTTGTCAAGCTGGCTCGCTTCCGATTGACCTTTGGAACGAGCGACCCTGCGACATAACGATGTGTCGGGCCTCGGATCCAAGGCTGGCTGACCTTCACTTAGCCAGCTATACTCCGCTGAACCGATAGTATCCTCGGGGGTTGCGACGGGAAGCTTACCCAGACCAAGAGTGAGAGCGGATTTGAATCTCCGCCCCCCTAGCCACGAACACAATCTTCGTCCTGGTGGCACCGACGAAAATTCCGCGGAAAAAACTGAATGAATTTCCACCACGAATTATATTTGGAAACCCTGCGAGGCGGCGACCGTCTCAATTTCGACTACAGTGATGTCACGGTATGAGCAAGAGCAAGCACAGTGAAGCGCAGATCATCGCTGCGTTGAAGCAGGTGGAGGCTGGCCGGACGGCAGACGACGTGGCTCGCGAGTATGGTGTATCGAAGCACACGATCTATGCCTGGAAGTCGAAGTTCGGCGGCATGGATGCTAGCGAGGCACAGAAGCTGCGGTCCCTGGAGGACGAGAACGGACGGCTGAAGCGATTGGTCGCCGACCTCAGCCTTGACCGCGAGATGCTGAAGGCGGTGATCGCAAAAAACGGACTGAGCTCGTAAACCGGAGGACAGACGCGCACTGGCTGAGGGAGCAGTTTGAACAAGCCAGCGAGCGACGGGTTTGCGAGCTGATGTCGATCGCGGTGAGCAGCTATCGCTACGCCATGAAGCGATCGGACGAAGGCTTGAAGGAGCAACTGGTGCGGCTCTCTCGCGAGAAGCCACGCTATGGTTATCGGAGGTTACAGGTGCTGATCGAACGCGAAGGAAATCGGGTGAACCACAAGCGGCTGTATCGCGTGTATCGCGACGCAGGGCTTTGCCTGAAGCGGAAGAAGCGAAAACACTGCGTCCGCAGCGGGTCGCCGCTTGTTTTGCTGACGGCAGCCAACCAGGAGTGGGCGCTGGACTTTGCTCATGATGTCGTCGCGGCGGGACGCACGATCCGCGTGCTGAGCGTGGTCGATGCCTTCACCCGCGAGTGTCTTGCGCTTGAAGTGGACACCGGCTTTGCCAGCCGACGGGTTACACGTGTGCTTGATGAAGTCATTGTCATCGTCAACTGAAAAATCCCCACTTTTGGGCGCTTGAAAATTCTCCAGTATGGGCGGGTTAAGGTTTGGGATCGGGCCGGGAGTGTGCGGCGGAGGGCGAAGCCCGGAGCCGCATACTCCCGTAGGCCGGTCCAGGATGGATCAGGCTCCTTCCTTGGTTGTGGTTTTGGCGATCACTCCGGCCTTTTTCTTGTCTTTGAGCCGGTAGCTCTCGCCCTTGATGTTGATGGTGGTGGAGTGATGCAGCAGCCGGTCGAGGATGGCGGAGGCGATCACGTTGTCGGCGAAGATCGATCCCCAGTCTCCGTAACTCTTGTTCGAGGTGAGGATGATCGAGCCTTTCTCGTAGCGTTCGCTGACCAGCTGGAACAGGCAGGTGGCGGCGAACGGGTCGAGCGACAAGTAGCCCATTTCATCGAGGATGAGCAGCTTGGGTTTGCCCCGCAGCGTCATCCGTTCTTTCAGCTTGTTCTCGTCGCGTGCGCGCTGGAACTGGGCGACCAGGTCCTGGATGGTGACGAAGTAGACGGTGTTTCCGGCCACGATCGCTTCGGTGCCCAGCGCAATCGCCAGGTGCGTCTTGCCCACGCCGGGCGGTCCGAGCAGGAGCACATTTTCCTTGCGTTCGAGGAAGGCCAGACTGGCCAGCTCGCGCAGCTTGCGTTCGTCGACCGAAGGCTGGAAGTCGAAGTCGAACTGGTCCAGCCCCTTGTTATAAGGGAAATGGGCCCACTGCGTTTTCAGCCGCACGTTGCGTGTGTGCTTGGCCGCGCTCTCGGCTTCGAGCGCCTGCTCCAGG
>JAJXZK010000043.1 GCA_021780095.1 Acidobacteriota bacterium
AGTCGCTCAATTACCATGCGCCGATCGCCGGGCACCTCTACCTGTCCATCAACCAGACAATGTTTGACCAGGCGACAGGCTCCTATCGCGTGATCGTGCAACTGACGCACGCAGCCAAGGCGGTGAAGGCCGATGTGCAGGTCCCCGACTTTCCGCAGAGCTTGATTGATTCGATCCCGCGCCGTGTCAACGATACGCAAGGCAACCTCGGCGATCGCGTAAATTTTGTCCTGATCGGATCGCAGAGTCAGGTGCAAGCGGCGTTCAAAGCCGCGGGGTGGGTTGGTGTCGACAAGACCGATAAGGAAGCCGTGCTGACGGGGCTGTTTGCAAGCCTGTCGAAAGATGCATACGTCAAGATGCCGATGAGTAACCTGTACCTGTTTGGACGCCCTCAGGATTATGGATATGCGCAGGCCGACCCGCTGCAGGTAGTAGCGTCGAGGCACCACCTGAGGCTGTGGAAGGCGCCGGAAACTCTTGACGGGCAGACGGTGTGGGCAGGCGCCGGTATGCACGACATCGGGTTTGCCCGCGACGAGCGCAACAATGGCATTACTCACAAGATCGATCCGAACAGCGACAACGAGCGTGACTATATCCGCGACAGCCTGATGCAGACCGGGATGGTGGTGAAGACGGCTTACATTCAGCCGACAAACCCAGTGCTCGCGGCAAAGACCGCAACGGGGTCGGAATATACGTCGGACGGCCGCACGTTGCTGATCTACCTGGCTCCGGGAACGGGCGATGTATCGGCCTCGTTTGCCGATACGTTCTGTTCTGTGCTGACTCAGGAAAATCCCGACACTGGAAGCTGGGGCCCTTGCTCGCAATACATCGATCAGCCCGGACGTACAGATCTGAAACTCGGGCCGCTTGCAACAAAGTATCGAGTTCTGATCGTGCCGGGATTCATGAGTTCGTGTTTTCCAGATGCGCCAGCGTTTCAGGAAGGACAGGCGGCTCTGAAGAAAAAGGGACTTGACGTGGAGTTGATGACGATTCCGAACGACTCGAGCGAGTCGAACGCCAAGGTGATAGCGAAGTATCTGAGCGATCACAAGTCCAGCGACGGCAAAAAATTTATTCTTGTAGGCTACAGCAAAGGCGGCCCAGATGTTCAGGTTGCCTTGGCGGAGGAGAAAGGCGTACGCGACCAGGTGGCGGCGTTCATCTCGGTCGCAGGCGCATCGGGTGGATCACGCGTGGCCGACCTTCTGCCGCAGATCATCGACAAATATGTTCAAACTGTGCCGATCAAAAGTTGCCAGGGCGATCTCTCCGCCGGATATAAGAGCCTGCAACCCGGAACTCGCAAAGCATTTCTGAATGCCTATCCCAATCCCATCGTTCCGACCTATTCGATCATTGCCGATTCAAATCAAAACACGACATCCAAGGCACTGCTGCAAACATGGCGCATCTTGCAAAGCTTTGGGAGCACTGAAGATGGGCAACTGCTGAAGGACGATGCCATTGTGCCTGGCGCAAAATACCTGGGCGCGGCACTGGCCGATCACTTTGCAATCGCACTGCCGTTCGACAAGTCAACCGATTCGATCATTCGTTCGGGGATGGACAAGACCGTATACCCGCGTGCAGCCCTGCTGGAATCGTTGGTGCGCTTTGTGGTTGCGGACCTCGGCACCACGCAACAAACTACGCAGTAGTAAGGCAGGTGCGGAGCGATTCTATCGTGTGTGCATTCTGCATAACTGGGGATGGACTGTTATTTCGCTCTCGTGAAGCCAGGACGGGGAACCCACAGTTATGAGGAATTAGCTGGGTAAATGGAAAAAGAGGGTGGGGTCGGAGGTGGTTGCGCGGGCATAGAATAAAACTCCATCGGTGCGGTGACGCCGGAGATAGCTGCGGGGGGGAATCATGAGTCGTTACTCCAGACGAGAATTTGTGAAGGCGGGGCTGGCGGTGGGTGCGCTGGCGAGTGTCGGAAGTTTGCCGCTGCAGGCGGAGCGGCGAACGGCGACGGATATGGTGACGCTGGGGAAGTCAAACGTGCGGGTGACGCGGCTGGCGTTTGGCACGGGGACGATGAGCGGGCAGGTGCAGCGCGACCTGGGGCAAAAGGAATTTACGCGGCTGGTGCGATATGCGCATGAGCGCGGGATTCGTTTTTATGAGACAGCGGAGTCGTACGACGATATGCATCGCATGCTGGGAGTGGCGCTGCAGGGTGTGCCTCGCGAGAGCTATCAGTTGATGTCGAAGGTGACGACCACGCCGGGCGTGAATGCGATGCAGAAGATTGATGAGCTGCGGCGGCAGGCGAGGACGGAATATTTCGACATAATGCTGCTGCACTGGCAGCACTCTGCAACGTGGCCGGTGGATACGATTGCGTGGCAGGACGGTATTGACGAGGCGGAACACAAGCAGGCGGTGCTGTCGCGCGGAGCGTCGGTGCATGGGCTGCCGGCGCTGCGGCAGGTGCCAGGGGATTCCTGGCTGGACGTGGCCATGATCCGGATGAATCACAAGGGCGTGCGCATGGACGCGGAAGATTATGAGACGGACGGGCTGGGCAATGTGCCGGAGGTGGTGCATCGAGTGCAGCAGGCGCGGGCGAAGGGCATGGGCGTGATCAGTATGAAGCTGATTGGTGAGGGCGTGTTCAACCGGGAAGATCGGCAGAAGGCGATGAGATTTGCGTTTCGCAATGCGGGCGTGGACAGCGTTACGGTGGGATACAAAAACACGCAGGAGATTGACGAAGCGATTGAGAATCTAAACATGGCGCTGGCGTAGACGCGCGTGCGGGTTGCGCGTGGAGATGACCGAGAATTGCCGAGAGCTTACGCGGTTTCGTCGATGATGGCGGTGAGTTCGCGTTGGACTTCTGCGGCGAGGGCTTCTGCTCCTGCAAGTCCGGTGGCGGCAAACAGGGCGGTGGGGACAACGGTGGCGATGACGCAGCCTCCGTCCTGACTGGAGACGGAGATGCGGCAGGGCAGAATGGCGGAAACGCGCATGTCAGTCTGCAGGGCGGTCAAGGCAGCCTGGGGATTGCAAATGTCGTAGACGCGGCAGTCGGATCCGAGTTGCAGGCCTTTGGATTCGAGGGTCTGGCGCAGGTCGTGGACGTGGAGGATTCCGAACTTATGGCGCGCGGCGGCTTCGCCAAGGCGGGTGGCGATTTCTTCCGGCGAGCGAGTGGAGTGCTTGCTATAGATCATGGGACGCCTCTGTTGTCACGATTTTACGTCCAGGCGCGAGGCAGGAACGGCGCGCAGGCGCAAGTCATTTTGATACGGGAATGGAGGGGATGAGCCAAGTGGAACTGGATGCAAAATCGACGGCGCTGGTGTTGATTGATTTGCAGAACGGAATTATGGGGCGGACGATGGCTCCTCATGCGCTGACCGATGTGGTGCAGAACGCGGCGAAGCTGGCGGATGCAGTGCGGTCGAAGGGCGGCACGGTGGTGTATGTGCGGGTGGATGTGTCGGACATGCTACATCTTCCGGCGGATGCTCCTTCGCGGGACCCAAATGCACCGCCGCCACCGCCGACGGCGTCGGAACTGGTGGCGGACTGCGGCTATCAGGCGGGCGACTTGCTGATTACCAAGCGGCAGTGGGGCGCGTTTTACGGGACCGGGCTCGACCAGCAATTGCGGCGTCGCGGGGTGCGAACGATTTTGATGGGCGGCGTGGCGACAAACTTCGGCGTGGAGTCGACGGCGCGGGTGGCGTATGACCGGGGGTTTGAGCTGGTGTTTGTGGAGGATGCGATGTCGAGCATGAGCGAGGAGCTGCATCGCTTCGCGGTGCAATCGATTTTTCCGCGCATGGGAAGGGTAAGAACGACGCAGGAAGTGATTCAGGCGCTGGAGTAGGGTTTTTTAGAGTGAATGAAAAAAGGAACGGCCAGCCGTGCTCAACAAACGAGCGCGGCTATTTTTTCTTTGTGAGGAACATGTGGGTGGCGGCGGGGGAGGCTTTGTGGCTGGTGAGTTCGTAGCCGAGGGCGGGGAGATCGAGGTCGCGGAAGATGCTTTCTCCGCGACCGATGAGGACAGGCGAGGAGACGAGATGCATCTCGTCGATGAGGCCGGCGCGGAGGTATTGCTGGATGGTGGATGCGCCTCCGCCGAGGCGAACATCTTTGCCGTTGGCGGCGGCGACGGCTTGTTCGAGTGCGCTATGAATGCCGTCGGTGACGAAGTGAAAGGTGGTGCCTCCCTCCATGGCGATTGGCTCGCGGGCATGGTGGGTGAGCACGAAGACGGGCACATGGTAAGGAGGGTTTTCGCCCCACCAACCTTTCCAGGAGTCGTCGGGCCAGGGGCCGCGCACGGGGCCGAACATGTTGCGGCCGAGGATCCAGGCGCCGACGTTTTCGAATCCGCGTTCGACGAGGTCGTTGTCCATGCCGGTTTCGCCGCCGGGCTTGCCGGTCATTTGATGAAAGGCGCGGGTCGCGAATTGCCACTTGAAGACTTGCGGGCCGCCGATGCCAAGGGGGTTTTCCAGGCTTTGATCGGGACCGGCGCTGTAGCCGTCGAAGGAGACAGAAAAGCAGTTGACGCGAAGCTTGGACATCGAGGAGATCCTTTCACAGCGAGTCTGGAAGCAGTGTACAAGGGGAGAATGCGGAGAGTCATGACGGCGAGCGCACGAGTGTGGGCAAAAAAGCGGAGGCAGACGGTCGCGCGAAGAGGCGGTTTGCGAGGAAAAATGCTGAAAGGGGAAAATTGCGCGAAGGTGCATGAATAGAGGGGATTTATGCACAATTTGGGCGAGATTTGCACCGAAATAAATTGGTTGAAGCTGGGAAGTCTCGTGGCATACTCATTTGCAACGGAAGAGAAATCTTTCAGAGAAGAGAGCGGAACAGAAGCCAGCCGGGGAGAATCGGCAACGAAACTCGATTCGGGCAACCGAAGACGGCAGGCGGATGGAAAGCTCATACAACATTGAAAGACCGGAAGGCGAGGGGAAGTGCGGGTTCTGCCTGCTAACCCTGAGTCAGCCGGGATGACAGAGTTGTGATCTGGTCACCGAAACACCGGATCTTCGAAAGGTCGGATCGCTGGGGGCGAGTTCTCGCAAGAGGATTCGCCCTTTGGCACGTTTGGTGGCGGGCGCCCCACTCAAGTCAACGGAAGGCTTGAATGGGGAACCTCCCAAGATGGCTACCTAATGCGGCTTCGGATAAGGCGCGAAAACCCCAATGTACTCTAGATAAGAGCGTCCATAAACGGTGATCGCATATTGGCCGTCGTCACACCGCACAGCAATTTCGCCTATGAGGAAACCAATCCAATTCTCAAAGGCATACGAACCATAGAATTGCGGCTCTTTGCTGTATGCGGCCTCAAATATTGGCTTGATTGCTGACTCCGGCTGAGGCCCTTGCTGGTTCATTAAGTGCAACGCAGCAATCCGGCTCCCAAAAAGGGGGCGGGGCGTCCGTTGAAAACGCAACATTAGTTGAGTAGTGGCTAGGTGACGAACCAACAAGCGCGCTGTGTCTTCAGCTTCAAGAGGCATACCGAGCGTCGTCAACTGTTGCGTTATTGTGACAACGTCATCATCGACGATGGGATTTCCCTTTCCAAAATTCTCTATGGCTTGCTTTCTCGCTATTAACTCATCCCCCGTCACGGGACTGGGTGCTGTCGCCGTGCTTCCAGAGGGTGCCGGGACAATCTCCGCTTTCAACGTTTCGGGCGGCACAACCGTCCGCTCTTTGACCTGAGCACTTGCGTACGGGGCAGAAAAATCGAATCCAGGTCCCTTGATATAACTGATTCGATCAATAAGCGCCCGCAAGGGCTTATGGAAAATCAGGCATAGGACCAGGATCGCAATTGGCCAGCTCACAATGCGCTCAATGATGACTTTCCAAATCTCAAGCATGACCACTCACCTTCCACCTGAAACTTGCACATAGGATAAGCCGTGACCCTAGTTTAGCCACACATGTAGACACAACGCGCGGTATGTGGGTGCTTCGATAAGGCCGCCGCGCCTACTGAGCAACGCCAAAGTATTTCTCGGTTAACTCATCAAACTCTTCGGAAGTCTTGCATGTCTCAGGCGGTCTACCGGGAATGTGAATTTCACAGGTGGCAGGAGACACTTCCCAAGCCTTTCTGTTCTGAGAGTTAATCCATAGGTAGTTTGCGTATATACGTCCGCCGAACGCATCGTAAACGACGTCTGTGATTATCGGAAACTTATCAGCAGAAGTTGAAACAACGCGGATATAGCAAACGTTCACCGCCGGGTCATAGTGGCTCGTGTAGCTAGTGATTATTGTCTTGCTCTTCGGGATGTTGTCAGTGCTCTGATTCTCGCGAAATTTCTTCCCGGCTTGCTCATCGCACATCTTCTGCTGTGCCAAGCTTGCCGTTACTGGTGCGAAAAGTGGTTGTGTGTCGCCCCGCGGCTTTTCTGGGTCCGCTGCCTGATGGCGCGTACTGCATCCCGAGAGAGTCCCGAAGACGACGAAGACCACCGCGAGCGAGATCCAAGCCGAGTCCTTAGCTTTCATGCTCATATCCTTCCTAGCAACTTGCACAGTTGATATGTCGTGACCCAAGCGTAGCCGCAACGCAACGTTCCGGGCGCATAAACCGCATATTTCAGAAATAGTCTGACACAAGCACGCTCCCCAAGTGACTGCTCAGCTTAGGCCTGCAGGCGCGGAATAAAAAGTTAGTTGAGGCGGACTAGGTAGGCTTGGGCTTCTGTGGGTTGGAGGAGGCGGGCGATTTGTTCGGCGGAGGTGTGCGACTGGCCGTAGGGGCGGATGCGGACCCAGTAGCCGGTGGCCCCTTTGAAGTCGATGACGTTGGCGCTGGGATATTCGCGCTGGAGTTTCTGCTGGAGTCGTCGGGCGTCGTGTTCATGATGGAAGACGCCGATCTGGACGCACCATTTTCCCGATGAAGAGACTGAGGACGGATAGCGGAGAACGTCGATGCGGACGCGCGCGGTGCCGGTGCGCCAGACGCCGATTTTGATGGCGGCGGCGCGGGATAAATCCAAAATGCGGCCGGGAACGAAGGGTCCGCGATCCGATATGGTGACGACGACGGATTTGCGGTTGGAGAGATTGGTGACGCGGACGACGGTGCCCATGGGCAGGGTGCGATGGGCGGCGGTCATGGCGTTCTGGTTGTAGATCTGGCCATCGGCTTCGCGGGCGTTGTGGTAGGGCGCGCCGTACCAGCTGGCAATTCCAACTTCACTGCGAAGGACGGGGCCGGTGTGTTCCGGGGCGGGCTCGACGGGGGCTGGGGAGGGCGGAGCTTGTTCGGCAGGCGGCGGTGGTGGTGCGACGGCCTGGACCGGATGATGACGGCAGCCGGAGACGGTGAGGCACAGGACCAAAAATCCGGGCAAAGCGACGCGAAGGGAGAGCAGGGGATTCCGGAGCTTCACAATTCCTAATGCTACCGTGTTGCGATGGCGGTAGGGAGAGGTTTGGCTGCGATTGAGGATTGTCATTTGAGATGCCGGGCTGCCGATGCGGAGGAAGAAGTGCGTATTTTCACAATCGATTGCGCGGTAGCGTCCGGCAACGGGGCCAGACTGCATCCTAAGGAAAGAGGGTGAATCTCTTTAGGAATGAACCAGCAAATTGCACGCGATAATGGATGCAAACCTTTGATAACGAACCGCATCCCAGAACGTCTTACGACTTAAATACTTAAGACATTGGCAGGAGTAAACTTTGCGACGCCTGATTTCGGCCTGGTGTTTGTTGTTGGTGGTGTTTGCGGCAAATTCGATGTTTGGCCTGGGAGCCTCGGGTGATTCGTTGCCGGATGCTCCCGAGCCGCAGACAACGCAGGCGGGTTCGCAACCGAGCGCCGGGTCTTCCAGCCTGGTCGGCACGGTGGAGGATATGCACGGGAAGCCGATTGCAGGTGTGGTGGTGACGGCGGTGAAAGCCAACGAGACGGGGGGGAAGACGGCTACGGTGGACGAGAAGGGCGCGTTCACGATTTCCGGGTTAGAGCCGGGGACGTATACAGTGTCGATCACGCTGCCGGGCCGGTCGCCGCAGATGGCGACCGAAGTGACGCTGGGGACGCGGGAAGAGCAGGAACTGCCGATTGTGACGGAGAGAAATCCGCACTCCACAACGACCGTGCAGGTGAGTGCCGACCTGACCCAGGTGGCGACGGCGCAGGTACAGTTGCAGGAAAAGCAGCGGATATTAGGCGTGGTGCCGAACTTTTATACGACGTACCTGTGGGATTCCGCACCGCTGACACCGAAGCTGAAGTTTCAACTGGCGCTGCGGGCGGAAATCGATCCGATTGAATTTGCAGTAGACGCGGGTGTGGCTGGGGCGGAGCAATATCACAATACGTTCCCAGGATATGGCCGCGGCTGGCAGGGATATGGGAAGCGATTTGGCTCGGCGTATGCGGATTCTGCAATTGGGGCGATGCTGGGGCGGGCGCTGTTTCCGATCTGGTTCCACCAGGACCCGCGCTATTTTTACCGGGGCACCGGCAATGTGCCTTCGCGGGTGTGGTACGCAGTGTCGCAGACGGTGGTGGCGCGCGGCGACAATGGCGCCTCGCAGCCGAACTACTCGCATGTGCTGGGGAACTTTGTCACGGCGGGGATTTCGAACGTGTATCGCGCTCCCAGCGATCGCACTTTCGACCTGACGATGCGAGATGCGCTGGTGGTGACGGCAGGCGATGCGGTGGGGAACGTGTTGCGAGAATTTATCTCGCGCCCGTTCACGTCGAACGTGCCGAAGTTTGCCCATGGCAAGGAAAACCAGAAAGGCTCGAAGTGATTGCCGGGTCCGCGCGGCGAGGCAACTTTTTCTGTTCTGAAATGGTCTATCGTAGAGAGACAATACACTGACGTTCAGATGTATTTGGATTTCGAGACGGAGGCGGTTCGACCGCTCTGGCCTCTGCTCAATTTCGCTGCAGGTCGATTCCATCGCGGACAAAGGAATGTCAGGAAGAGAACTGGCGGCTCATGTTGTAGTTGTGCTGGTGTTGCTGATGCCGTCGGGAGTGCTGGCTCAGTTGCCGGATGCGCCGATGCCGGCAGACGGTGTGCGACCGGCGGCGCGATTCTCCGGTGCTGACGCTGGACTACAGCAGGTTGCGTTCGCAGAGGCCGGGAGATTCGATGCGCAACAGTCGTTCGCTCCGCCGCCAAAGCGGGAATTTCGGCGCGCATTTTCCTCCAGTACAGCGTATCGGGGAGAGGTTCCAGGTGCTGCGCCCGCGTTGCAAAATACCTGTCCCGTGAATGCTTGTCCAGTGCATCCCTCGGCTATGTGTTGCGGGCACATTTCGTCGCCATTCGAGCAATATTTAAAGTGGCCGCTTGTGGTTCCGCTGACGGCGCGGGACAATTTGCGCTCGGCGGTGCGCGGGGTGATTGATCCATTCAACCTGATCACGATTGCAGGCGACGCGGCGGTGGGGATCGGGTCGGACGCGCATACGCCGTATGGGCCGGGCATGCGAGGTTTTGCGAAGTATTCTGGCGTGAGTATTACGGAAGACATGGCGGGAGAATTTTTTGGGACGTTCCTGGTGCCGTCGCTGGTGCATCAGGACCCGCACTATCATCGCGAACCCTTCCTGCCCATCCCGCGCAGAATTTTGCACGCCATTGTGCAGGTGGCATGGTCGCAGAGCTACACGGGGAGGCCGATGTTCAACTACGCCAACTTTGTGGGCGGAATTGCGACGGCGGTGGTGAGCAATACGTTTGTGCCGGGGCCGAATCGGCAGGGGTTTGGGAATACGGCGCAGAGGCTGGCGCTGGCGTTCGCGATCAGTCCGTCGGGCAATTTCATTGAGGAGTTTGTGCCGGACCTGGCGAGTCACGTGAATCTGCGAGTGGTCATTTTCCAGCGGATTTTGAACTCTGTGACGCTTGAGGAGAGCGGCGTGGTGCAGTAACGGCGGCGCGGGGAAAACTAGCTAGTGGGCTCGTCTGGTGGTGGGCCGGCGAAGTTTCGGTTTACTTTTGCTTTCGAGATTGAGCGCGACGGCGGCGCGGATGAGAGCCTTCAAAGCCGCCTCATCGATGGTGTCGCCTTCGTGGATATCGATGGCGCGGCGCACGCTTCCGTCGAGGCTGGAGTTGAAGAGGCCGGAAGGGTCCGGCAAGGATGCTCCCTTGGCGAAGGTCAACTTGACGACGGCCTTGTAGGTTTCGCCGGTGCAGACCATGCCGCCGTGAGAAAAGACGGGCGTTCCGGGCGAGGTCGCTTTGGCCCACTTCCACTCTTCGATGATTTCGGGGTCGGCCTGATGGATGAGGGTGCGGACTTTGGCGAGGGTTTTGCCGCGCCAGTCAGTGAGTTCTTTGATCTTCTGGTCCATTTTTGCGGCGACAGATTCCATTGAGGTGGTTCCTTTCAAGTGGAGTTCAAAGGCTCACAATTATGTTTTCGATTGCAAGGCTATTTCACCTGGGCGATGACACGTTCGAGGGCGGCGAAGAATTTCTGCCAGCCGTACTTCGCGCCGCCGTACGCCGCCTGCTGATCGGGGCGGAAGCCGGACTGCTCCATGCGCACGTGGGTGCCACCTTCGGCTGGAGTCAAGGTCCAGAGCACAGTCCATTGCAGGCCGGCCGCGGGTTCGCCAACGCCCCAGCTATAGGAGAGCTGTTTCATGGGCTCGACGATGAGCACCTCGCAGTCGACGATGCCATTCCAGTTCGGCATGGGGTCGGCGCGGAACTGGAACTTGCGGCCGACGACCGGCGCGAAGTCGTTGTCCATCATCCACTGCGCGAGGAGGGGGCTTTCGGTGAGCGCGCGCCACAGTTTTGCTGCTGGGTGAGGGAAGACTCTTTCGACGACAAGCGTACTGGGAGTGCCTGCTGTCTGGGTCATGATTCCATCCTTTGCAAAAGGGATTCGAGACGGTCAAAGCGGCCGCGCCAGAAGGCGCCGTAAAGATGGAGCCAGTCGACCAGGGGCACCAGCGCATCGGGCTGGGCGCGATAGTGGGTTTCGCGTCCCTGCCGGCGATGGTGCACCAGTTTGGCCCGCTTGAGCACGGTGAGGTGCTTGGAGACAGCGGGCTGCGATACGCCTGCGTGGCGGGTCAATGCGTGAACGGTTTGTTCGCCGTGGCGGGTCAACTGCTCAAAAATGGAGCGACGGGTGGGATCAGCGAGGGCGCGAAAGACAGGATTGGCCTGGGCTGGCTTCATACCGAAAACATAACCATACGGTTATGTTTTGTCAAGAGCAGAGAGTGGGTGCCAATGTTTCCAATTTCCCTTTGGAAGGTACCGTGGGAGGTCACTGTGCTGCGATTGTGAGGCGACGGTCAAAGACGTTGTTCAGGGGCAAAAACGGAGCTGGCAGGAACAATCGAAGTCGATGAGGGTAAGGATCCGATTGGGTGCACGTACTATCGCTCGATGGGCTGGACTCATCGTAATGTAGTTGCTGCTGAATGATTCGAAGGGAAGGTTGCCGAGGTGAGCATTCCACATCGCAGGCGGTGGATCGATTTCGGGAAGGCTCTGTGGCATGCATTTAACGACGACGACGTACTGAACGGCGCTGCTGTTCTTGCGTTCTTCTTTTTGCTAGCGGTTTTCCCAGCGGCGATTTTTGTCCTTTCGCTGCTTCCCTACCTCTCCATTCCCCACCTGCAGCAGGCGATTCTGGATCTGCTCCACCAGATTCTGCCGGTGCAGTCGGCGAACCTTTTCGAGTCGACCATCCAGTACGCGGCGTCTGAGGGAACGAGAGGACTGCTGACATTCGGACTGATCTTTACTCTCTGGTCGGGCTCGACCGGGGTCTATGCACTCAGCGAACAACTGAACACCATCTGCGAAGCCAAGGAAGAAAGACCCTTCTGGAAAGTGCGAGGGATCGCAATTCTTATGACGGTGTTCTTTGCTCTGCTGACGATTGGCACACTCTCGCTGGTGATATTCGGAGGGGCGATTCAGTCGTGGATTGCATCCTTCATTGGCTGGAGCGAGCCGTTACGACTCTTCTTTGCAATGATGCGCTGGGTCATCATTGCCGCTGCAGGGCTGCTGGGCCTTGCCGTGGCTTACCGGTTTGGGCCCAATGTGAACTCTAAGTTTCAGTTGATTTCGCCCGGTAACGTTACGGCGGCCATTCTGATTGCGGTCGCCTCGGTCGGATTCCAGTTCTATGTCTCCAAGTTTGGCCATTACAGTGCCACGTATGGCAGCCTTGCCGCCATTATTGTTCTGATGCTGTGGATGTATCTGGCTGGAATCGCCGTGCTGGTCGGTTACGAAATTAACAAAATTTCGCACCGCCACAAGTGTCAGTAGTACGCTCTGTCCGCTTCAATTTTCCCGGAGAGTGCATACATCACCCCGGCGCGTCGAGCATCCGCTAGAATCGATTGAGAACGCCCGATCTAGGATTGCATCCATGCGGCTCAAGAACAAGGTAGCGGTGATAGTAGGCGGGGCCAACGGTATTGGCCGTGCCATTGCGATTCGTTTGGCCGGAGAGGGAGCCAGTGTCGCCATCAATGACATTGACGATGCCGCGGGGGAGGCGCTCGAATCTGAAATCAAGCGTCTCAGTGGCAGATCGTTCTACCTGCACGGAGACGCTGCTTCTGAGCGCGACGTGTCGGCCCTTATGAGCGCAGTGAAGGACAGGTTTGGCGGGCTGGATATCCTGGTCAACAATGTGGTTGCGGGGGAAGCTGCCCTGGCTGCGAATGATTGGGATTCTTTAAGCCAGGTCTGCCTGAAGAGTTATTGGCTTTCGATGAAGGCCGCGTTTCCCTTGATGCGACGTGCCGGTTCGAACGTAGTGAATATATCGTCGGTCAATGCGCTGCTGGGGTTTGGTCAAGATCATCTCTATAGCGGCCTGAAAGCCGCGATCATCGGCCTGTCCCGCTCCATGGTGGGTGAGTTTTCCCCGCAGGGCATCCGCATCAATTGCATTTGCCCGGGCACCATCGTCACCGAGAGGTGGAAGACGCGTTTTGAGGGAGATCCGGAATTGGAGGCGAGGCTGACCAAGCTGTACCCGATCCGGAGGCTGGGAAGCGCGGAGGATGTTGCCAACGCTGCCCTCTTTCTTGCTTCCGACGAAGCTTCGTTCATTACCGGTGCGGTGTTGACTGTAGATGGAGGACTCACCGCGGTGAATACGGGGTTCGTTAAGTAGGTTACGTTCGCCGGTTGGGAACGCGGAGCCTATGCCGTTGCAAAACCTCGGATGTATGGGGTATCCGGCGGTCGCGGCCCCGTGTTAAAGAGCGGTCCGTGTGTCGAGTGATATTTCATGTTCATGTACGGCGTCTCGACGGCGCGTCCGACGGCAGAATAACGGCCGTCCTGCCAGTTTGAGTCCATGTAATAGTTCACAATCCCAGTGGACACAAGCAGCCGCTCTGCATTGAACGGTTCCTTTCCGGTCAGCATCATCTCGATCAGCCAGTGCTCGTGGGCGTTCCCCGCGTGGAACTGCGAAATGGGACCGGGCCACCCAAGCATCGAGATGATCGTCGGGTCTTTTTGCCCTTCGATATCGCCGCCGAAGGTCCACCCCACACCGCTGCCGGAAATTGAGGCCGCTTTGGTGCCGTCGTTATAGTTCACGATGCAAAGGTTATTCTGGCCGCGTCGCTGGCTGGTCTGGATGCCCTGCTGAAAATGTCCCGCTGGCAGGTCAAAACTTTTACGCACGGCTTCCAGCAAGTTGTGGGCCCAGGGATTGGCTTCGACCCACTTCCATGCTTCAGGCCCGCGAATGGACTGCACCGACTTGACGCCTGTCTCCCCGCCCTTGCGGCGATCCATGAAGGACTGGAGCACATCAATGCAATGGAAGGTGGCTCCCTCGTCCGCCATGTCTCCAATCACGAGTCCGTTCTTGAGCGGCGTATCTGGAGCGAGGTCTATCTCTGGCTTGCGGTAGTAAACGGGTATGGAAGAGCCCCCGGTGAGCGGAAAGTTCAGTTCACGGGATTTATCAAACATCCACTTGGCGTCGTCCCAATTGTAGGAGAGATGCTTGTCGTTAAAGATTGGTACCGAGCGCTTACTCTGCTCGAAGACCCGGATCACCTGCTGGTAAATCCACCAGCGGGGCAAGAGCCAGTGCCCCTTGAGATCGGTTGGATAGTTCCCGTGTTCGCAGACTATGACCACACCATCCACCGCAAGTTCATTGCCGCCAAGCGTGACGGCTTCCCCTACTGTTTTATAGATGGGAATGTTTTTCGCTTTGCATACTTTCTGACCCAGTAAGCTCGTGTCCAGCTGATTGATGTAAACGGACACGACGTCGACCTGCGAAGCAGTGTAGGCGCCTTTCCACCAATAACCGTCCAACAGCTTGTTTATGATCCAGTCCGCATGTGAAGTCGGGAGACCCCAATAGCTGACGAGGCAGGCAATACGAGGCCGCCTTTGCCCAGTCTGCCGAGCAGCGCCGGGTTGTGGACCCTGCGGAACAGCACCGGCTGCGATACCGGTGAAAGCCGTCAAGCCGGCCAGACCGGCCATCCCCAGCATTTCACGCCGGGTGAAGAGAGAGCGTGACTCCGTCGTTTCGCTGACTGGGGATGAATCATCCGGCCTGGCTGCAATTTCGATTTGGGTCTTTTTCACTATGGTTATCTGATCCTGTTGGTTTAGGTTTATTTTTCTACATTAAATACAGAAATGCAGCAACTTGCTCGTTCTCCTCTGGTCGGTATTGTGATGATTATCGAGGATAAGTCTTAGCGCCACTCGGCTTGTGATTATCAATCTTGATTTCAGAAGTTGCATTCAGGGCGATGCGCCCCTTGAGGAACAGTGGGAAGTTATGTAGGACGCGGGCCGCGGAATATTACAGCCTGAAGTTTCAGATTTGATTTGGTTGAGCGGGCAAATAGCAGATCGCTGCACTTCGGTGGGGATAACAGTCGAGGCAGGGGGAGGGGTGGCAAAAGCGTTATCCGGAAGGCCTCAGGCCTTTAAAGTCAAGCCAATAGGTCACTTCGAGGGCGTTCCATTCACCTGGGGTTAATCTCCATCGAAGGCGTAAAAACAGCCGTTCAATGGAGAGCCATTCCGATGCATCGACCCGGGTGGGTAGTCTATCTAAGAGAGTATGGGGGGTGCTATGCGCCTGTCTATCCTGCCTATATCAAGGATAGCGATTTTGGCACAGCGCGCCGACGCCCAGCGCTCACGGGATTAGTAATGATTTGATTGCATGGACTTAGCTAGGCGTTCGAAGAGTGGGGGGAGGATTCCTCGCTGGACGTCAAATATCCATCCGACCAGGAATTTCAGGAGAAGCAGGAAATGCCGAAAGCAATGAAAATCGCGGAAAAGACGGTCACTTGGGCGGCGCAGGGTGCGTGGGTCGTATTTGAGAAGCTCAACAGCATCAGCCCCAATGCGTCGTTCACGCCAAAATGGTCCGATAAGCCGCTGCTGAAGTCCTATCAGAAAGAGAAGCCGCCGCTAGGCTGGCCGCGGACCACGGACTCGCTATGTCCGAAGTGTTTGCCGGAGATCCGCCAACAGATTGTGGACGGAAAGCTGCCGCATGAAGTGCTGCTGAACGAAAAGGTTGGCGAGATCAAGGCGCAGATTATTGAGCGCGATGGCAAGATCCTGATGGTGAAGGATTGCCCGAAGCATGGACATTTTGAAGATGTGATGTCGATCGATCCGGCATTCTTCAAGCATTTGGAAGAGGTTTTCCCGGGCCGCGATATTCGCGCCCACAATGATGAGAAGCTGCACGATCATGGCACCTCGACGATTACGCACGGCCGCGGATCGGTGCTGACCATCGATCTGACGAACCGCTGCAACATGATGTGCGATCCGTGCTTTATGGATGCCAACCAGGTTGGGTTTGTGCATGAGCTGACATGGGATGAGATTAAGACCATGTTGGACAATGCCATCACGGTGAAGCCGCGTCGCCAGATGTCGGTGCAGTTCTCCGGCGGTGAGCCGACGCTGTCGCCGTATTTTCTGGACGCGGTCGCTTATGCGCGCAAGGTGGGTTACAACTCGGTACAGGCAGCGACCAACGGCATTGAGTTTGCGAAGAGCAAGGAATTTTGCCGCGCGGCTGCGGAAGCGGGCCTGCGCTATGCGTACCTACAATTCGATGGAATCGGCAATGCGGCAAACTCGCATCGCAAGGTGGGCAACCTGTTCGATGTGAAGCTGCAGGCGATCCACAACCTGCATGAAGCGGGCGTCGATATTGTTCCGGTGACGACGATCATCAACGGCATCAATAACGAGCAGGTCGGACATATTATTCAGTTCGCGCTGGACAATCCGAAGACGATCAACTTTTTGAGTTTTCAGCCGGTTTCATTTACGGGCCGCGATGAGGACATCAGCGAGGAGCGCCGTCTGGCGCAGCGCTATACGCTGAGCCACATGGCGCATGACATCAAGAACCAGACCGGGTTGGGCGAGCCGATCCGCGACTGGTTCCCGATCAGCTTTATGAGCACGTTTTCCGACTGGGCCGACTTGGTGCATGGGCCGACGCGCGACTGGGGACAACTGAGCTGCGGATGCCACCCGAATTGCGGGATCGGCATGGCGTTGATGATCGATAAGGAAACCAAGGAAGCGGTTCCGGTGACGGCCTTTTTGAACGCTGATCGGCTGGCGAAGGATGTTGCCAAGGTGAACGACGCGGCGCGCGGTAAGTTCCTGTCGATTCTTGGCGTATCGCTGGCGCTGCTGCGCAACTACGATCCGACCAAGTCGCCCACACATTTCAAGATTCTCGATCTGCTGAAGAAGTTCGACAAGTGCTTTGGTGCCACCGGGAAAAATTACGGCAAGGTGACGGGCGACCGCACCATGGAAGACATCAAAATGCGGCGCGCGGATCGCTGGAACTTCCTATTCATCGCGGGTATGTGGTTCCAGGATTTGTTCAACTACGACTTCCGCCGGACCGAGCAGTGCATTATTCCGTATGCGACGCAGGAAGGCGAAATCAGCTTCTGCGCGTACAACACAGGAGTGGGCTGGCGCAACATCATTGAGAAGATGCACATGACCGCGACTCTGACCAAGTGGTACGAGGAGCATGGCCGGCACGAGATTTTCGCGGGCGGCCGCAAGGTGGGCATGGGCGACGCGCAGAACACGTTAATCCTGAACAAGAGCCACGTGGATGCGGCGGCCAACGACACGTTGGATAAACTGGGCATCGCAAAGAACTCGCGTGAGGAGAAGGTTCGCGCGCGCGAGGCGAAGATGAAGCAGGATGCCGAGAATGCGCAGATGGCTCGGCTCTATCGCGAGCATGTTCTGGGTGAGAAGCCGAAGGAGAACTTTATCGCAATCGATACGATTGCGCCGGCTCCTAAAAAAGAAGAGCCGGTGATGGGCGACTAGTTCGCGTCGCGCAATAGTTCCAGCAGGAAGCCGTCCGATGAGGGCGGCTTTTTTGTTTTTGCGGAGAAGTTTTCGGGGATCGGGTGCAGTGGGTGGATCACGGGCAGGTAAGCGAGTTCGACTTCGCGGTCACTTTCGATTCATCGAGCCAATTTGTTCTGGATACATTGTTGCCACTCGACGTTAGAATCATGCCATGGAAGTTGCAGCCTTCACGGAGCAGGATGGGGAAGAAATCCGGCAGCAGTTGCTGAGCTGGTTTCGGCTGAATGCACGGGATTTGCCGTGGCGCCAGACGCGCGATCCATACCGCATCTGGGTGTCAGAGGTGATGCTGCAGCAGACGCGCGTGGCGACGGTGATCGCGCGATATACACAATTCATCCAGAGATTTCCCTCGCTTGTGTCGCTGGCCCTGGCGAGAGAAGACGAAGTGCTGACGATGTGGAGCGGGTTGGGCTACTATCGGCGGGCGCGCATGCTGCACAGCGCAGCGCAGCTGCTGGTGAACGAGCATGGAGGGTCGCTGCCGCACACCTCGCAGGAATTGAGGCGGCTGCCGGGCGTGGGAGATTACACGGCGGCGGCGATTGCCAGCATTACGCGGAATGAGCCGGTGGCGGCCCTGGATGGCAACGTGGAGCGGGTGCTGACCCGGATGCTGGGGAAGTCGGCCGCGCGGCGGGCGGGATTGGCGGGACGGTTGAAAGAAACCGCGGGATGGCTCCTGGACACGAAAGCTCCAGGAACATTTAACCAGGCGATGATGGAGCTGGGTGCGACAGTGTGTTTGCCGCGGTCGCCGCAGTGCATAGCGTGTCCGGTGGAGAAATTCTGCCGAACCAAGGGCGAGCATGTGGCGGCGCCACGCAAACAGATCGTGAGCCGCATCACGCACCACGCGCTGGTGACGCGG
>JAJXZK010000292.1 GCA_021780095.1 Acidobacteriota bacterium
GATGTTGTAGTCCTTCGGCCCAATCCGCACGTCCCCGGCCGGCAAAATCAAATTGGACTGGTTCACCGCCTTGTACACGTCATTGATGCTCAGCCCGTTGGCTTGCAGCTTCATCGGGTCGACGTAGACCATCACCTGGCGATAGGTGCCGCCGTAGGGCTGCGGTACGGAGGCGCCCTTTACGCTCGCCACCTGATCGCGAATTTCAAACTGCGCATAATCCTTTAGTTGCGTCTCGTTCAGTCCCTGTCCTTCCAACGTAATCAGGCAGACTGGCAGGTTCGAGGCATCGAAGCTCAACACTACGGGCGGCAAAGTTCCCGGCGGCAATCGCCGCAGGTCCGCCATGGCCAGGTTCGAGATATTGCTCACATCCGCATTCGGATCCGTTCCCGCATGGAAATAAACCTTGATCAGGCTCACCCCGGTCATCGAGCGCGATTCGATATGGTCGATGCCGCTGCCCAGCGTGAAAAACCGCTCAAACGTATCCGTGATGTCGGCTTCCACCTGCTGCGGCGGCATACCCGAATAAAACGTTGCCACCACCACGACCGGTATCTTGACCGCTGGAAACAAATCCACCGGCATGCTTAACAAATTGACCGTTCCAATGACCACAATCGCCAGGCATGCCATCAAGATGAAGAACGGATACCGGATCGCGAACGACGACATTTATTTCTGGCCTCGCTTGACAGACGATCTGGCGGAGTTCTCTGAGTTGGAGGTCGATGTCTGTCGAAACGCTGTCAAATCCATGTCGACTGGACTCGGCGATACGACCTGGCCCGGCTGATAGTCGGACTGGTTGCCGACGATCACCCGGTCGCCCACCTTGACTCCGCTGACCACCTGGTAGAAATTCGGCCCCTGGATGCCCAGCACCACCGGGCTCTTCACCACGTGATTCGTGTCGTCCACAATCAGCACGTACGGCTGATCGCCCTCGACAATGGCGTCGATCGGCAACATCATGGCCTTTCCGTCGCGTTGCAACGGGAATGTTGTGTCGGCATACATTCCTGGCGCCAGATGCAGATCCGCATTGGGGATATCCACCTCCGTCAGCATGGTTCGCGTACTGCGGTCCATGGAGCGCGTGAACCGCACAATTTTCGTATTGATCGTCTCTCCCGTGGCCTGCACTCGCACCACCGCTGGACCCCCGATCCGCATATAGTCCGCATCGGACTCCGGTACCGGCATGCGCAGGCGCAACACCCCGCTCTGCGCCAGCCGAACAATCGGCATCGCGTTTGAACTTTCATCCGTACCCGCCGCAATCAGGGCCCCGGTGTCCGCATAACGAAAAGTCACCACCCCGTCGAATGGCGCATGTACATAGGAGTAAGCCTGCAGCGCCTTGAAATGCTCCAGCGTGGCGGCGTCTTCGCTCATCTTCGCTTGTGCCGCCGCGTACGCCGACTTCGCGGAATCGATCTGCGCCTCGGACGACAGATCAGCCGCCTGCTTATTGTCGATATCCTGTTCCGCCACCAATCCTGGCATCGTGGCGGCGGCGGTCTTCAGCCGCGCATATTCCGAGTGCAGTGCGGCGTGGATCGCCAGAGCACGGGACACGTCATTGCGGGTGCGTTGGATTTCCGATCGGTCGCGGTCCACCGCCGCCTTCGCCGAGTCCACTTGCGCATTCAACTCGGGCACTTCCAGAATCGCCAGCACCTCTCCCGTATGGACTCGGTCGCCAATATCGACAAAAATCTGCTTGATATAACCGGAAACTTTGGCGTGGATCAACACATCCTGATATGCCTGGAACACTCCTGGCACGGTGATGGAAGAAACCGCGGGCCGCAGTCGAACCGTTGCCACGGCAGCCGAAGGAGCATCGTTGGTGGAGGTCGTGCTCGTGCTGGCCGCGTCCGCTCCTTCGCCTCCCCGACGGTTCAATCCAAACCAAATCGCAGCGGCCGCAACAATCACGACGACTACCAGGACAGCAGTGCGTTTCGAAATATTCATTGGAAGACTTTCCCGCCTATGCCGAGCGGCATAGCTGTGAACAGCAGAAAGAATTCCTGCCATACAGAAGCGCCGGATTCAGCATTCGACCGGCAATCCTACTGCTACGACAGGGGCTTCTACAACTCAGAGAATGACAACGGAGGAGGTAAAAGGAAGAAATGATCCAGGCATGGCCGCATGGCCGCATCCGCCTGCTGATCCGACCGGTCGCGCTGCACGCGGTATGCAACGGCCGCCGTGGAATTCTCCGGCGACGTTCGAATCGCCGTGAAGGCGAACGCCAACAGAAACGCGGCGATCGCATCCGTTCCATGCAGCGAAGGCACACTGATGGGGTTACGCTTGGTGACGCACGCCTTGATGGCCGTCGACTGATGGATGGCTTGCTGCGGCGTATCGTATTGCGTCAGTCGCCGATGGATCACCCAGCCGAACACGGCCAGCAATACGATAAACAGACACACACTGAACTGGCCACGGAACGCGCCTTGTCCGGATTGCATCCGGGCACTCCAAAATCGCTCCGATGTCGGGTTGTCGTGCATGTACCCTTTCAAATCCGTCCCTTGCTCAGATGCGAACCGGCAGGTGATCCTTGAACCGTTTTCCAGCGAATCCTGCAAGCCACTCTACGATTGTAACCTGTGGCTGTGATCCGCCGATCCAAGGATTAGGTTGTCAGATCGCTGCAGGAAGAATCATGGCATCGTTGTGTCGCGGCTCATGGGCAGCATCTAAGCAGATGAGCCGCCCTTATTCGACGTCTAGCAAACGAAAAGGTTATACCGGAATTCGAATGGATCGCGCGCAATTCCTCGACTCACCCCAAAGTTTAGAAAAGTTTAGCGATAATAAGGATGTCAACGTTCGAATCTTATGCCAACTGCTAGCACCGCAGAGAACAAACTTCACCTCACACCCGCCGAGCGAATCCAGCGTCGCCGCCTCATCGTTCAGGATAGTTTGTCCTTGTTCAGCTTGACGCTCATTACCATCTTGATCGGCGTCCTCACCTATTTCTTCTTCCACTCCTTCGCGGAACATCGCAGCGTGCTCGAGAAACGCTGGTACGATCGCGGCCAGATTGCAATGAAGGCCGGTCATCCCACGGAAGCTGTCGAAGACTTCCGCTCCGCGCTTTCCTTTTCCTCTACCAACACCGACTATCAAATGTCGTTGGCCGAAGCGCTCGCGGCTTCCGGTCGCACCGAAGAAGCCGCAGCCTACTTTTCCTCGCTGCACGATGCCGAACCCGGCGACGGATATCTCAATCTCCAGTTGGCCCGCCTCGCTGTGCGACGCGGCAATTCCGCCCAGGCCATCGAATACTATCAGACCGCGTTGAACGGCCTGTGGCGCGGGCAGGGAACTGCGCGGCGCCTGCAAATTCGTCTCGAGTTGGCGCAATATCTCATCTCTCTCGCTCGTCCTGTCGAGGCTCAGGGCCAGCTTCTCGCCGCCGAAGGAAATTCGCTCGACAATCCCTCGGCTCTCTTTCAGATTGCTAACCTGCTGCGCCATGCCGATGATCCTATCGACGCCTTAACCGCCTATCAGCGCGTCGTCCACCACCGCAGCGCCTCCTCGGCCCAGGTGCTCGCCTCCCTCGATGCCGAATCGCAGATTGCCGCCTCCCTCGGTCAATACAAACGAGCCGCCGAGGCGCTCACGCGATACATGACGAAGTTGCGCCAGCACCCGTCTGCAGGCACGCCGCAGCAAAACCGATCCGTCGAACAGCAGTTGGACCAATATCAGCGCATGTTGCTGCTGATTCCGTTCGACAGCCTGCTCCCCCGGACGCACGACATCCGCCTGCTGCAGGCCGCCGCCATCGCCCATCGCCGTTATCAAAGTTGTCTGCAGGCGCTGCAATCGCACAACGATCCCAACGCGTCCAACCCCGATCTGCTGGTGCTCGGCACTCAGTGGACAGAATTAGGCTCTCCGAACGTTCACGCGCTCGAAGGCAATGTGGCGCTTCAGGATCGAATCACCACCTGGACCGGTCAGGCAGAGCGCGTTACTGCAAAAGTATGCGGCCCTCCCACCGGCGATGATGCGCTGCTGCTGCAATTGGCAGAGACTCCGGACAAAGCAGAATGAGTGAATTGACGGCCAGCCCGACTTCAGCTCCCGCTTCCACGCCACGGCTGCCTCTGACCGCTCCCGCGACTGCTACGTTCCAGCTCACCGACGCGGAAATTCAGCACATCGCTCCCACTCGCGGCGATCGCCTTTTCCTCGTCCTGTCCATCTTCATCGGTATCCTCTCCGGGCTGCTGGTCGTTTGCTTCCGCATGTCCATTGAATGGCTGCGCGTGTGGCTGCTCGGCTCGGTTCCGCATCCCGGCCAATATCGCCTGTTGCTCGCTCCCATGCTGGTCGGCCTGCTGCTCGGCCTCATGGTCAAATACATCTTCCCCCAGGCTCGCGGCAGCGGTATCAATCAGACCAAGGCGGCGCTCTACATCTACAACGGCTACATTTCCGTTCGCACCATGATCGGAAAATTCATCACCTCGGCGCTCGCCATCGGTTCGGGCCACTCGCTCGGGCCGGAAGATCCATCGCTGCAGATCGGCGCCGGCATCGCTTCGCTGATCGGTCGTCGGCTTCATCTCAGCCGCGAGCGGCTCCGCCTCTTCGCGCCCGTCGGCGCGGCTGCCGGCCTGGCCGCTGCCTTCAACGCGCCCATCTCTGCCATCCTGTTTGTCATTGAAGAAGTCATCGGTGCGTGGAGCGCCGCTGTCCTCGGCTCCATCGTGCTCGCCGCGGTTTCCAGCGTCGTCATTGCCCGCTATTTCTGGGGCGCGCAGCCCATGTTCCACATTCCGCCCATCACTCTGCGCGACAACCGCGAGCTGCTGGCCTACGCTGTCCTCGGTATCGTCGGCGGATTTGCCGCCGTCCTTTTTTCACGCCTGCTCGCCACCTTGCGTCCCTGGCTTCGCTCGTTGCCCAACTGGACCCAGGTCCTGCAACCCGGCGCGGCAGGTCTCATCGTCGGCGCTGTCGGCTTCTTCGGTTTTCCCCAGGTCATGGGCTCCGGCTATAACACCATTGACCACGCCATGCATGGCGAATATCTATGGCACGTCCTGCTAGCCCTCGCCATCCTCAAAATCTTCGCCACCACCGTGTCCTTTTCCAGCGGCACTCCCGGCGGCATGTTTGCTCCAACATTATTTATTGGAGCGATGCTGGGCGCATCCGTCGGCAGTTTCGAAAAACATTTCTTTCCCCATCTCACCGGCTCCGTCGGCGCCTACGCCCTGGTCGGCATGGGAGTGTTGTTCGCCGGCTTCCTGCGCGTCCCCCTCACCAGCGTCTTCATGGTGTTTGAGCTCAGCGGAAATTATTCCATCGTCCTGCCCGTCATTCTGGCCAACACCCTCGCCTACCTCATCGCCCGCAGCCTGCAGCCTGTTCCCATCTTCGAAACCCTCACCCTGCAGGATGGCCTGAACCTGCCCTCCATGGAAGAGGTTCGAGAAGAGACCGCCTTGCGCGTCGAGGACGCACTGCGCCCATTTGACGGCCAGGTCTTCGTCGGCTCCGATCCCGCCGCAGCCATCGCCACAAAATTGCAGGAAGAAAAAGAAGACGTCGCCCTCATCCGCTGCGCCCGCAATCGCTGGTATGTTCTGCCCGTCGCCGATCTGCCCAGGCTGGTGCAGGCTTCCACCCGCATCGATCAGCCTATTGAAGAGCTGCTGCCTGACGATCGCGCGCCCTTCCTGTACCCTGACCTGCCGCTCAACGAAACCCTGGCCCACTTCAACCGCTGGCCCATTCTGCCCATCGTCAACCGCGCCGTCTCCGGCCTGTTAGAAGGCGTAGTCTCCCAGGCCGACGTCCTAAAGTGCTATCAAGACCACGCCCACGTCCAAGGCTAGCGCCGTTGCTACGATTGTTCTTGGCATTACCGCAATGAGGGGGCCTCAAACAGCCGAGAGAAATTTAGACCTGGGCCACCCGGCTAGAAGCGGCCGAAAATCATTTCGATTAAGCGATGTTCAAGACTTTCGGGTGTGAACTCCCTGAACCCGTTGTTGTCTACATCATTAAAGTCAGAGCAGCTACGCGCCATCGGGGAAGTATTTGTCTTTGAGAAAGTAGTGAAATTGCAAAAGTGAGTCCAATGATTCACGCCGTACATATCTGTATAGGTCACCTCAGCAACAAATGCCGGGGTGCCCCATTCAAGCCGTCAGTTGGCTTGAGTGGGCTGCGAATTCTCGTTCCCCCTACGCGTAAAATCCGCGCTGCCGAATCACTCCGGCTACTCGATCCATCGCCAGCATGTACGCCGCAATTCGGTTGTTCACGCCATGCGTCAGCCGATAGTGGATCACATGCTCAAAGCTGTTCACCAGGATCTCGTCCAGCCGCTCATTCACCACTTCTTCCTTCCAGAAATATCCCTGCCGGTCCTGAACCCATTCAAAGTACGACGCCGTCACGCCCCCCGCATTCGCCAGAATGTCCGGGATAATAAACACGCCCTTCTCCTTCAGAATGTCATCCGCAAACGCCGTCGTCGGCCCGTTCGCGCCTTCGCACACAATCCGCGCCGAAATCTTCGCCGCGTTGTGGCTCGTGATCACATTCTCCGTCGCCGCCGGAATCAAAATGTCGCACGGCATCGTAATCAACTCCGCCGAATTCATCGCCTCCGCTCCCGCGAACCCGACAATCGTCCCATCATGTTCCCGGTGCCGCTTCAGCGCATCGATATCGATTCCGTTCGCGTTGTAGAGGCCCCCATCGTACTCCGCAATCCCGATAATCTTGCAGCCCACCTCCGCCAGCAGCTCGGCCGCATTCGATCCAACATTGCCAAATCCCTGGATGATGATTCGGCATCCTTCCACCGGCATCTTCAGGTGTCGCAGCGCCTCCAGGCACACTACCCGCACTCCGCGCCCCGTCGCCGCGCGTCGTCCGCGCGAGCCTCCCAGCTCGATCGGCTTGCCCGTCACCACCGCTGTCACCGTCTGCCGCATATGCATGGAATACGTGTCCATGATCCACGCCATCGTCTGCTCATTCGTGTTCACATCCGGCGCCGGCACATCTTTTTCCGGCCCGATAAACTCGATGATCTCCGACGTGTACCGCCGCGTAATCCGCTCCAGCTCGCCCCTCGACAGCTTTTTCGGATCGCAGATCACTCCGCCCTTCGCCCCGCCAAACGGAATATCCACCACCGCGCACTTCCACGTCATCCAGCTCGCCAGCGCCCGCACCTCATCCAGCGTCACGTCCGGCGCATAGCGAATCCCGCCCTTCGCCGGCCCTCGCGCCAGCGAGTGATGCACCCGGAACCCGGTAAACAGCTCCACGTGTCCGTCATCCATCAACACCGGAAAATGCACAATGATCTCCCGGCTAGGCGACCGCAGCACCTTCCACAAATCGTCTTCCAGGTTGAGTTTTTTCGCCGCAAAATCAAACCGCGCCGCCTGCGCTTCCCACGGGTTCATTTCCTGCTCAATTGCAATCGTTGCCATACAACTCTCCGCTTCTGTCTGCCGAATATTCGCGTGTCATCCCTGGTCGCCTTGGAGACGCTTGAGTAGGAGTGAAGAAAACCTGGGTGCCCCAGGGTCTCACTTCTTAGACCCGGGATTCTCCTATTAGTCTCCACAAACCCTATTCCGGCCAAACCTACGGAGTATAGGCCCGCCCCCTCACCTCCGGCAAGCACACAGATCACTTTAGTAACCCCCCGAAACTGCCCCGCATCAGACCCCGGAACTCATTGCAGCTAGACCCCGGACTTTCGACCGGGGAGCCGAGTTCGAACCCGTGACACGCCTTCAGGCGCAGGGGTTAGCCCCTGATGCGGGAGTCACCCTGACTCCATATCCGCTCATCTTCATCCATCCTGGATAGGTCTATTCCATTCGGGTTCGTAAATTTCGTTGACGGGCGTTACCTGCTGTTAGTACTATCCCCCACAATTGACGCTTCTTGTTGCACGCTCCTCTCCTGGCTTATTTGCGGCAAAGATTTGCAAGTCATAGCTGCGAGAGTACGGCAGTGCGGGATTCGATCAAATCCTGGATTCAAAAGTAGTTCTTGCGGAGGCAGCAAATGAAACGATATCTCTTACCGGCCCTAACCGCCTTACTGTGCGCGACATGCGTCACATGGGCGCAGAATTCTTCGTTGGCCCCACACAACAATAATGGCAACCTTGGGGGTGTACGGTACCTCGAGCCAGGCCAACGTCCGGTGATCATTCATCCCACCGTGGAAGCAGCCAAGCAAGCACGCAAAGGCGGCGGCTCTTCCAGCAACAACCTGTATTACCATGGCGGCACCAGCGACGGCTTGCTAGGCGCCATCGGCGTGGAGACCGCTCCCAGAATTTATCTGGTGTTCTGGGGCTCCCAGTGGACCAACAATGATCCCAGCGGTGAGGCGTCCATCCTTGAAAACTTCCTCTCCGGCGCCAGCGGCAGCCCTTGGCTCAATTCAGTTGCGCAGTATTGCCAGTCAGTTGCCTCCGGCACTTACTTCTGTAATGGCGCAGGCACCCCCGCCGGCAATACGACAGGCGAATATATATCGTACTGGTACGACAATTCCAGCGCCGCGCCCTCGCATCCGACCCAGTCGGACCTCGCCAACGAGGCGGTGCGTGCCGCGTCGCACTTCGGCAACACCAGCCCATCAGACAACGTGAGCGCGCAGTATGTAATTGCAACTGCGACGGGAAACAGTTCGACAGGTTTTGGAAAACAATATTGCGCGTATCACAGCTCGATTAGTTCTTCGACGTCGGGCGACGTCGCTTACACCAACCTGCCTTACATCACCGATGCTGGCGCAAGCTGCGGCGCCAACTTCAATGGCCTTGGGCCGGATGCCGGCATCACCATCGTCGAAGGTCACGAGGCGGCTGAGACGATCACCGACCAGTTCCCGAGTGGCGGCTGGCTGGATTCAAGCGGCTACGAGAATGGCGATAAGTGCGCCTGGATCTCCAGCGGCCAGGGCGCGTCGGCAGACGTGTCCTTCTCGACTGGCTCCTACCCGGTGCAGTCGCTTTGGAGCAATGCCTTCAACAGCGGCGCAGGCGGCTGCGTGCTGTCGTACTAAAAAGGCCGTTCGCCGGGAACCCGGCAGCTATAAAAAGATCCACCGTACGAAATTTGTACGGTGGATCTTTTTTGTTCCAGCTCTCTGCCAGCTGTTCGATTCTGCTCAATCCGATCGCAATTTCAGGTGGAAAGTAGCGCCCCAGAATCCAGAAATTGGACGCCGCATCCAGTCTCGTCCAACCCCCCGCCATCTCGGAACCAAGCGCAAGCCTACGAATTCCCTGGTCTGCCGCGGGAGCCTGCATAACCCAATTCTGCACCAATCGTGGTGCAAGCAAACTAGTTGCCGTAGCAACCATATGTACCGAAAACGGCGTTTTTGGTTGCTAAGGCAACTATCGGTTTTCAGGCTTGAAGTGGCAGAGAAATTTTGAAGGTCGTACCGCTTTTCCCCGGTCGTACACTGCTCCGTAGCGAGATCTTGCCATGGTTGCGCTCGACAATTCTTTTCGACAACGCCAGCCCTAATCCGGTGCCAACCGTTTTCGTCGTGAAGAACGGCTCAAAAATTTGTTCCATATGCTCCGCCGGAATGCCATGTCCATTGTCCGCCACCACGATATGAATCTCTCGATTGACTTTTCTCAAACGCATGTACAGCGTGCCCGAGCTCGGCAGCGCGTCCAAAGAATTCACGATCAGGTTCGACATCACCTGCAGCATTTCCGTGGTGTACACCTGCGCTGTCACTTCCTGCGGGAGATCCTTCACCACGCGGATTTGCTTGGCTTTCATCGTGCTCTGATGAATGCGCAATGCGGCTTCCGCCAGCGTTGCCAAACGAACTTGTTGTGGTGAGCTGCTGGTTCGCGCGAATCCCAGCGTCTGACTTGCAATGTGGTTCAGCGTCGCCAATTGTTCTTCGATACGACCCAGATAAGCGCGCACCGCTTTAGGATCATCCGCTTCTTGCATCACCAGGTAGGCGAGATTGCCGACGGCTTCCAGCGGATTTCGGATCTCGTGCATCAGTTCCAGCGCCAGCAAACCGGCCGTGGCTCGCTCTTCGGCGCGACGCAACGCTTCACTTACCTCCGACAGCTTCGACTGTAGGTCTGCGAGAATACTCGTGTCTTTCACAGACCCTTCACCCAGTCCCTGTAGAGGGCCATCAGTGTTGCGTAAGTCGCCGGATGGGAATCTTCGCTCCGCGGACGATGTCATACCGAAATTTCTCTATAGCGAAATAGATGCCCGCCTGACACAGCATGTCGCCTACGCGAAAAGCTTGCTGTGGATCATGTTGCAATTCTGATCGGGTCAGAATGAGATTTCAGAGGTACGCGATTCTGCTCCACTTTTCTGCGATGTGTGTCCGGTAGGCGACATAACTTCTTTATTTTCCACCGTACATTCGATCTCGGAGCAGGTGAGAAGCTGCGCGGCTTACCATCAGAAACCTAATTGTCTGCTCCGTTAGGCAGTCCTTTGCGAGCCTGACGAAGGATGATCGTGTTTACCGTAATGGAAAATCTATTATTGGCTTCACTTTCCTCTGAGAGCCGGGAACTCATCCATTCACAATCGACTCCAGTGACACTTCCGCTGCGTTCCGTTCTATACACAGCGGGCCGCGTCCCCTCGGACGCGTACTTCATGACGTCAGGATTTGCCTCGATCGTCGCTTCCACTTCAGCAGGAGAATCGGCCGAAGTGGGAATCGTAGGGCGCGAGGGTCTGGTGGGTGCGATGCATTTGCTGGGTCCCGCTCTGGCTCCCACAGAGTGCTTCATCCAGTTGTCAGGGTCGGCGATGAAAATACCTTTTCCAAAATTGCTGCAGTTGTTTAAGAGCTCGGAAGAGATTCGCGGGCGCATTCTGGAATTTGTCCAGGAACAGACGCTGAGCTTGAGTCAGTTGGCGACCTGCAATCGTCTTCATAACGCGGAAGAACGCCTGGCTCGGTGGTTGCTGATGGTGGATGATCGTATCCAGTCGGATACGATCGACCTGACCCAGGAGTTTCTGGCGCAGATGCTGGGCGCGCAGCGTACGACGATCACCATGGTGGCCGGAACGCTGCAGCGCGCCGGGTTAATTGAATACAAGCGGGGCGCGCTCCAAATCCTGAATCGCCGGGAATTGGAAGCAGCTTCCTGCAACTGCTATGGCGTGACGAAAAAGCTGTACTCCAACCTCTACAAAAATTAGTCTGGTCCGAGCGGATTTCCCGCAAGGATGTTTTGCGTTGCGGCATAGGCTATTTCGAGCCATGGCGCTTCCCATACTTGCACCGGAGGCTCGCGCCCGGATATCCTCGGGTCAATGGCGCGACGTATGCTCCAACTCGCGGCCGGTCTGGTTCTGATTCTGATCGCCCTTACCCCCCTGATGGAATCCTTCGATCACTGGGACAAGAATGTTGTGCCGGCCAACGACACGGAACTCAACATTACGGCTTGCCTCATGGCTGCAGGTTTAGTCGTGACGCTGGCAAAGTTGATGCGCTGCCTTCCCGCGTCGCTCACGGCTTCAGGGCTGCTGTCCGTCCGCTCGATGCGCTGTCCGTCGGTTTTGCCAACGGGCGCGAAAGATTGCCCTGCGTCCACAGCAAGTCCGCCGCTCATTTCGCTCAGAATTTGATCCTCATAGTGCACTCACGCTGAAAGCAGTTAACGATGCGCGCGCGTTTCTGCGCCCATTGTTCGGGCTGATCCGCGCATTCACAAATGAGGAGTTCCATGTCTCGCTGTTCCGTTTTCACCGCCCCCCTGCGGCTTATTCTTGCCGTTGCGTTTTTCTGCATGTCTTTCATCCCTTCCCTAAGGCCACAAACCGGCCTGACGCAGGGTGGAACGTCTGGCACGGTCACCGACGCGGCAGGCAGCGCAATTGCCGGAGCGCAGATCGCACTTGCTAGTCCGGACAGGACAATCCTCCGCAGGACTACAACGGATTCCGATGGCGCCTTTGCAATCGCCGGTCTTCCCAGTGGGACCTATCGGATGGAGATTGCAGCGCCCAGCTTTGCTTCCTACCGCAACGATTCCGTCGTCATCGCGGTGGGGCGAAACGCGCGCATCGATGCCGAACTTGTCCCCGCGCACGCCAGCCAGCAGATCCGCGTCCAGTCGCGCACAGAAGCGCTCGACACATCGCAGTCTTCGCCAGTCACCAATATCGACCGCGATCGCATTGAGGAGCTTCCAATTCCGAGCCGGAACTACCTCAGTTTCACCCTGCTGGCACCGTCGCTGGGCACGGCGAATCCGTCGCTCTCGGTGCAAGCTCCCGGGGCGGCGGCCGAGGGCGGCTTCAGCGCTGGCGGCCTGCGTCCATCGAGCAATGCGCTCTCCATCGACGGCGTTGACGACAATGATGAATACACCGGGCTCAGCCGGACGGAGTTATCCCCGGAAGCCATCAGCGATTTTCAGGTCGTGAACCACGGCTATGGCGCCCAGTACGGCGGTTCCGCGGGTGGGTCGGTCGATGTCGAAACACGTTCCGGCGCAAATCTTCAGCATGGCGACGCCTTTCTGTTCGTTCAGAACGGAGCGTTGAACGGAACGCCTGCGCTGGAACTTGTTCCGCGTAAGCCAGACGAAAACCGTTTGCGTGCCGGCCTCTCCACGGGCGGCCCAATTAAGAAAGACAATTTGTTCTACTACGTTGCCGCGGAGCAGGAGATGGCGCGGGGAGAAGAAGCTGGAGACTTCAGTCCACCGCTGGCTGCGAAGATTGGCAATGCGTTGCGCGGAGTCGGCCCCTTACGCGGCTTCCGCCTGCAACAAGGTTTCTTTCCGACCATCAATCAGGAAACGGAACTTTCCGGACGCATGGACCGCGTCTTTGCAGCGAACAGCCTGATGCTGCGCTATGCGCTGACCAACAATCGTTCTGTGAACAACGCCTTCAACACGGACGACCTCACCGATTTGAGCGCGCGCGGGTCGGCGTTTTTCGACGACAATAGCATGAACGGTTCCTGGAGCGCCACGGTATCTCCCCGACTGCTGAATCAATTGAATTTTGAAGTGGCGCAGCGACGGGTTGCACTGCGGACCGGCTCGGTAAGCGGACCTGGGGTCGTCGTCGCCGGGCTTGCCCAGCTCGGCACGCCCTTCGCCGGAAACAGCCGCCGTTACGAGACCCACGTCGACTTTGGCGATGGCGTGATCCGCCAATATGGAAAGCACCTTTTTCAGGCTGGAATGGCAATCAGCCACGTGGGCTTGCGCGCGGCCGCGCTAGATGGATTCGGAGGTCTATATGTCTTTCCGGATTTGACCACGCTCGCCGACGGGCAACCGGACTTCTACATCCAGAGCTTCGGCGATCCCAATACGAATTTCGGAGAGCTTCGAGGCGCGGCCTATATCCAGGACCACTGGACACCGTTCCGAAGTCTCGCGCTGGATTACGGGCTACGGTATGAATACAATCGCTTGCCGACTTCGCTACCTCAAGACGCTGACAATCTAAGCCCGCGGCTTGGTTTTGCCTGGTCGCCCGAGGAGAATTGGGTGGTTCGTGGAGGATTCGGAATCTTCGTCGATCGTTATTTGCTCTCGACGGTGAACCGCATCGAGGAGTTCGATGGCCTCCACGCCACGCAGCAAATCGCAGAAGGCGCGGACGCTGCATCCCTGTATCAGTCGGGGTCTTTCTTCACCGCGCCGCATCCTGGCATTGCGCCCAGCATCTGGCAGGCGCAGCCAAACCTGGCTAATCCTTACAGCGAAACCGCGTCCCTCGGCGTGGAGCGACAACTCCCGGACCAATGGACGGCCAGCGCCGAATACCGGTTCGTCCGCGGCGTCCACATGGGACGAACCGTAAACTCCAACCTGCCGCCTCCAGTGACTTTCACGCTGGCGGACGCGGCGGCCCTTGGCGTTTCGGCGTCGACTGCCCAGCAGATGGGCCGTCCGGTATTTCCTGCGGCGCGCCTGAACCCGGGGTATGACGCCATTAATCAGTTCCGGACCGAAGCCAGTTCAAACTACAACGGCGTGACCATGACGGTAAACCGGCAATTTAACGAACAATTTGAACTGATGGCCGGCTACACCTTCTCCAAAACCATCGACGACGCTTCCTACGATACCGAGCAGCCGCAGAATCCCTATGCCCTGCACGATGAGCGTGCGCTCTCGCTCGAAGACCAGCGGCATCGCTTCGTGCTCAGCGGACTCTGGGTGCTTGGGCCCGACCTCGACGACCCGCAGGATGCGGGAAAAGAAGGCACTTCCAGTCCGGTTCTACGCGCTCTCTACGGATTGGAATTTGCGCCCATCTTTGAGGCGGATAGTGGCTTTCGAGCCAATCCGCTCACCGGCGTGGACAGCAATCTGGAGCATATCTATCCCTTTGCCGCGCGTCCGCTGGCGCTGGCTCGCAACAGTCTGCAAACGCCGCCGAATGTAAAGTTCGATCTGCGAATACTCAAGATGGTTCCGATCTGGCGCGGCCATCTCGACATTGTGGCCGAATCTTTTAACCTGCTCAACAAGCAGAATGTCGATCTCATCAATTCGGTCTATGGATCGGACGCAAGTGCCGATTCGCGGTTCAAACGACCGATTCAGGTTGCGGACCCTCGAAGAATTCAATTCTCTCTGGATTTTGAATACTGACCGGCCTGCTTAGTCGATGTAGCCAACTAGCACCGATTGACATGCTTTTTCAATACGCAGGAAACGGGGAAACTCGGGGCGAAAAGGCGATCACGCCGAAACCGTCTTTCTATCAATGATGTAGGGGGAACCCATTCCAACTCCTACTGCCACGCATCTAAAAAATCCTGATACGCTTCTAGCTTTGAACCGTGTACGATTGGCCTTGATTTATGTCGACTCACACAGCCATTACCCCGACTTTGTCCGAATTTCAGCGTCTGGCGCGCAGCCATGACCTGGTGCCCATTTGCAAGTCCTGGACCGCCGACCTGGAAACGCCGGTTTCTGCCTTTCTTCGGGTGGCGTATGGGGAGCCCGAGGCCTTCCTGCTGGAGTCTGTCGAGGGCGGAGAAAACGTAGGCAGATATACGTTTATGGGGATTCGTCCCTATAAAAAGATCATCGCCCACGGCGACCAGATTACGACCTACACAGGGGACAAGGCTGAGACCAGCGAAGGTGACGTTTTCGAGTTGCTGCGCGACTCACTGGCAGGCCATGCTGCGGCGCGGCTGCCGGGTCTTCCTCCGTTTACCGCCGGCGCGGTGGGATTTTTCTCTTACGATGCGGTGCGGCTGATTGAGAAATTGCCGGAGACTGCCAAAGACGAGTTGGCCATGCCGGAAGCCTGCCTGATGTTTTTCGATACGGTGCTGGCGTTCGACCATGTGAAGCAGGAAATTCTGTTGATTGCGACCGCCGATCTGCAGCGCTACAAACCGCAATCGGCGTACGCGAATGCGGTGCGTCGGTTGCATGACCTGGAGCGGCGGCTAGCCAAGCCGTTGCCGAAACAAACGCGACACACGGTGAGCGGAAAACTGCAGTTGAAGCCGCGTACGCGGAAGAAGGATTTTCTGGCTGGGGTGGAGCGCATCAAGGATTACATTGCGGCTGGAGATATTTTTCAGGCGGTGCTGTCGCAGCGATTCGACGTGGAACCGGGGGTCGATCCGTTTTCCATCTATCGCGCACTGCGGATTGTGAACCCATCGCCGTACATGTATTTTCTGCGGATGGGGCTGCGTCGGCCTGGGGACACGAGCCTGGCGGGCTCCTCGCCGGAATTGCTGGTACGCGTGCATGGGCGCACGGTGGAGTATCGCCCGATTGCGGGCACGCGTCCGCGCGGCGTGGACGAAGTGGACGATCGCCGCATTGAGGCCGAGTTGCGCGCCGATGAAAAGGAAACGGCGGAGCATGTGATGCTGGTGGATCTGGGCCGCAACGATGTGGGCCGGGTGAGCGAATATGGAACCGTGCAGGTGAAGGATTTGATGTTCGTGGAGCGCTACTCCCACGTGATGCATTTGGTGAGCGCGCTGGAAGGAACGCTGCGGCATGAGTTGTCGGCGGTGGATGCGTTTCGGTCGTGCTTTCCGGCAGGCACGTTGACTGGTGCGCCGAAAGTGCGGGCGATGGAGATTATCGAAGAGCTGGAACCGGCGCGGCGGGGCGTCTATGGCGGCAGCGTTTTCTATGCGGATTTCTCGGGGAATTTTGATTCCTGCATCGCCATCCGCAGCCTGTTGATGCGCGGGCGGCAGGGTCATATTCAGGCGGGCAGCGGGATCGTTGCGGATTCTGTTCCGGAGAAAGAGTTTGAGGAGAGCGTCAACAAAGCCAAAGCCGTGGTGCGAGCCATTGAGCGGGCTCGGGGATAGGGTAGCGGACGCTCGGTGGGGCCGGGTTTGGCGCAGCCAGCTGAAATTGTTGAAGGATTACTATCAATGGATGCCGATAGCTGAAGTCGCGCAAGAGAGGGCCGTTGGATGCGAAAAGGGTTTACGAGGAGACCGAAAGTAGAGGAGCCCCCGGCGAACCACGGCAAAAACTACATCACTCCTGGTGGGCTCGAGCGCCTGAAAAATGAGCGACATTTTTTGCTCACCAAGGATCGTCCGGCCGTGGTGGATGTGGTGGCGTGGGCTGCGGGTAATGGCGATCGCAGTGAAAACGCCGACTATCAGTACGGCAAGCGACGACTGCGGCAGATCGATGGACGGATTCGCTTCTTGACGAAGCGAATCGAGGCCGCAGAGGTGGTAGATCCGGAAGCTCCGAGGATGGGGCAGCGGGCGACGAGAGCATTTTTTGGAGCCACCGTGCGCTATGCGAATGCCGCAGGGGCAGAGCGCGTGGCGAGCATAGTCGGCACGGACGAAGTCGATCTCGACCGCAACCACATCAGTTGGGCTTCCCCCTTGGGGCGCGCATTAATGAGAGCAGCAGGGGATGACGAAGTTGTTCTTCATGCGCCGGGCGGCAATGAAACCCTGACCGTGCTGGAAGTCCGATACGAGCGCATTTCTGTAGAACCGTTCCGCGAACCACCTGGGTCCGAAGTCTCGACAAAGGGACTTGGTCGCTGACACTCAATTAGCGAAGCTATCGGCTCCTGGGCAGCCGGAGAAAAGGTGAGTCCTGATCAACGCGCTTATCTTCTTATTCCGTCCTAGCAGAGCTAGGACCGGGCACCCCGATTCTTCGGGACGGCGGGATCGCGAATGTTGATGCTCGGCCATCCATTCAGCCTTTTCTTACAACGCTGGTGCGAGGTGTTTGACGGTTTGCAGCGATCCCGGGTCTCAGAATCGAGACCCATTTGACTCGCCTGCGGCTCGCTCAGGGCAGGCTCTGGGGCACCGGGGGAATGCAGGTCCCTCCACTTTGTTCGCTTTGGCGAACTCCGGTCGGGATGACAAATCTTTCTAATCTCACTCAAGCCAACTGAGGGCTTGAATGAGGCACCGTGGAAATCGAATGCAGAGATCCTTCGCTGCGCTCAGGACTACAGTGCTGTTTCGAAGAGGATAGGTCTTTTCTTCCCCCACTCATGCCAAAAGAAGGGTTGAATGGGCACCCGGAAGATTGGCTCTTGACATTTGATGAAAATCCACTACCATATGGTTGTGGATAGATTGGGTACAACATTCGCGGCATTATCTGATCCGACGCGGCGGGCGATGATCGAACGGCTCGCACTTGGGCCAGCCTCGGTGCATGGATTGACGGAGCCGTTTGCGCTGTCGCAGCAGATGATTTCAAAACATATCGCCTACCTGGTGCGGGCGCGGATTGTAATCAAGACGAAGCGTGGGCGAGAGAGTGTGTGCACGCTGAGGCCAGAGGCGATCAAGACAGTCAGTGACTGGGCGTTTAGCTATCGCCGATTCTGGGAAGAGAGTTTCGACAAGCTGGATGCGGTTGTGAATCAAATGAAGAAAGAGGAGGTCAGAGATGACAAAAAACACGGTTAACGAGACAGAGCGGATGGTTGTGACAAGAGTTTTTGATGCCCCACGCGAATTGGTTTGGAAGGCGTGGACAGAGCCGAAATATGTGATGCAGTGGTGGGGGCCGAAGGGCTTTACTGCGCCGGTTTGCGAGATGGATTTTCGCGTTGGAGGAAAATCTCTCTTCTGCATGAAGGCGCCGGATGGGCAGGAGTTCTGGAATGCGGTTGAATACCACGAGATTGTTCTGCACGAGAAGATCGTTTCCTCCATGTACTTTTCCGACTCGAAGGGAAACAAGGTTGACC
>JAJXZK010000042.1 GCA_021780095.1 Acidobacteriota bacterium
GATGGCTGCAATCGTACTGGGTGTGAAAGCGCTCACTTGGTGCGAATTCTATCCATTCGTGGGCTGCTCGTCACGGAAAACCGGAGTTGGGCTGCCTGCCCAGAATTCGATGTCACGTACAATTAGGCGAATACTTTACTTCTTTGGAGGCCCTTTTCGGGGCGATGTCGTACATTTCCATTGCTTCAGTCTGGAACCATGGATTCACCTCCGGGTCGGCGCTGGCCGGTCGTGGGGAGCTTGGCGCGATGTTGTTCGCGCCGCAGCACGGGTTGATGCATTACCTGCATGAGCAGCAGTTGGCAAACCAGACCTTTGGCCATTTGTACAGCTGGAACTGGTTCGACGCGTCGCTACTGATTCCCTACTTTGTGCTGATGGTGATTCTGGCGTTTTACGGAATCCATCGCTATCAACTGGTCTGGCTCTACTACCGCTATAAAAAGAATGCGACGCGTGAGGCTCCGGAGAAGTTTGAGGAGTTGCCGTTCATTACGGTGCAGCTGCCGATCTTCAACGAGCAATTTGTGATTGACCGACTGGTGGAGGCAGTGTGCCGGCTGGACTATCCGCGCGACCGCCTGGAAATCCAGGTGCTGGATGACTCGACCGACGAGACGCAAGAAGTGGCGGCAGCGGTGGTGGAGCGCTATCGCAGCGGATTGCATGGCGAGCCGCAGCCGATTGTGTATATCCATCGCACCAATCGCCATGGATACAAGGCGGGGGCGCTGGACAATGGATTGAAGACGGCCAAGGGTCAGCTGATTGCGATGTTCGACGCGGACTTTGTGCCGTCGCCGGACTGGCTGATGAAGGTGGTGCATCATTTTTCCGATGCGACGATCGGCATGGTGCAGACGCGTTGGACGCATCTGAATCGCGACTACAGTTTCTTGACCCAGGTGGAAGCGATCTTGCTGGACGGGCATTTTGTGCTGGAACATGGCGGGCGTTCACGGTGCGGCGTATTTTTCAATTTCAACGGCACCGCGGGCATATGGCGGCGGGAAGCGATTGACGAAGCGGGCGGCTGGCAGCATGACACGCTGACGGAAGACACCGACCTGAGCTATCGAGCGCAGTTGAGAGGCTGGAAGTTCAAATACCTGCAGGACGTGGAATGTCCGGCGGAGCTGCCGATCGAGATGACGGCCTTCAAGACGCAGCAGGCGCGCTGGTCGAAGGGGCTGATTCAGACGTCGAAAAAGATTCTGCCGCAGGTTTTTCGCTCCGACGTTTCCTTTCACATCAAACTGGAGACGTTTTACCATCTGACCGCCAACATCAGTTATCCGCTGATGGTGCTGCTGTCGATTCTGCTGATGCCGGCGATGATCATCCGCTTCTACCAGGGATGGTTCCAGATGCTGTACATCGATTTGCCGCTGTTTATGGCGTCGACGTTTTCGGTGTCGTCGTTTTATTTGATCTCGCAAAAGGAACTGTATCCGGGGAAATGGTATCGCTCGCTGCTGTACCTGCCGTTTGTGCTGGCGCTTGGCGGCATCGGGCTGACGCTGACCAACGCGCGGGCGGTGATGGAGGCATTGTTTGGGATCAAGAGCCCTTTCAAGCGGACACCGAAATACCGGGTAGAAAAGCGCGGCGAGAAGTCGCAGGCGGCGAAATATCGCAAACGCCTGGGCCTGCTGCCGGTGGTGGAATTGCTGATCAGCGCGTATTTTGCTTTGACAATCTGGTATGCCTTCTCGAACGCGAACTACATTACGATTCCATTTCTGTTTCTGTTCATGTTCGGCTATGGATATACGGCGGTGTTGAGCGTGACGCAGGGAATGTTCGACCGCTTCCGCGGGGTTGCGAATGCGGACGAGTCCTCAGCGAAGCCATTTCCGGTGGGCGTGTAGATCCAAAAAATCGCGCCCCGGGGGACTTTCACTCCGGAAGGCAACTCTCAATTGTTCAGCGTGTCAACAGAGCCAGACGGCTTGCAACACAAACAAACGCGGTCGCCTCGGCGACCGCGTTTTTTCTATGCAAAGTTCGTGGCTTACCAGCGGTAGCCGACAGTGACCGGAATAAGATTGGCGTCCTTTCCCGGCGGAAGGACACTCTGCGGGCTGAAGAGTTTCAGGTATCGCGCTTCCAGGAAAATTTTTCCTCGTTCGTACGGCGACACACGCCACTCCGCGCCCAATCCGATATCGATGTTCCCTTGATTGGTGGAGACATGGGCAACATTGACGCTGCCGGTGCAGCCACCGTACCCGTATCCGTAACCGTATCCATAACCATAGCCGTAACCGCAGGGCACATTCACAGGAACGGTAAAGGTGGTCAGCGCACGAGAAAATCCGCCGCCGCCAATCACGTATCCATTCAGCCGGTCGCCACGGATGAAATCGAATTTCGGATTGAGATCCGCGGTCCAGATGTGCTCATTGCCGTACGGCGTCTGAGTGTTGGAGTACGCCAGCGTACGGGGAACCGTCATGCGATTGAAGTTCCATTCCGCCAGAAGGCTGAGGCGGTCGTTGAACTTGAGTCCGCCACCAAGCAGTACATTCCAGCCGGTATTGGCGTAGTTCTGCGTGCTGCCGCCGGGAACCGTGACCCCGCCGCCGCCTTCCAGCACCAGATGCTTCCCCCAGCCTTCGCCGGTGTAGCGCGGCCGATGGTGATAAGGAGAGGAATTGCTGTCCTGCGAATTGTACTGGGGGTTGGAGGGGTAATTGTTTTGCAGGTTGTAGCTGACGTTGGAACTGGAATAGGTTTGGGCCTGCCCCGCAGCCGCAAATAACAAACCGCACGCCAGGGCGATATATTTTGACCCTTTGGCGGTTCTCCTCAGAACTTGATGAATGACATCCATCGTAGTGTTGTCCTTTCGTGATTCGTGCGCTATTGGCGCCCTGTTTGCTCGGTCGTTCATCGTAAGCTTATGTATGGTCCGATGCCTAGCTAGCGAAGGTGAGATGCTCGCCCCGCATAAGTCGATTTGAGGCCACCCCTATCTCGTCAGCCGCTTTCTTAGACGGACGCACTGGCAAAAAGTTGCGGTGTCATTTTGGGTACATCGAATGAAATGACGCCGTTCAGCCAGCGGGTGAACATTGGCCATGGCGATTACCATTGCACACCAGGGTACAGGCTCGGAATTCGTATCACCCGGTATTGATTGTAGCCCGGGGTATGCGCCTGCCATACCGTCTGGGCGGCGGTAGGCGATGTCTGGTTCAACTCCATGACGGTCGCACCGCCTTTCGCAGCGCAATAATCTGTTTCGATATCGCCATTCTGAAGCTGATCTGTTTGCCCGCCAAAATAGCTGTACAGAGGCGGAGACGGAATCTGATGGAACAGCATGGTAGCCGTCTTGGCGCTCTCATTCACCTGCATCACCATCGTGGACGAATAGCAGGCGGGCGCGCCCGAAGTGCCACAGGTCTGCCCCGATGCGAGAAGCCGGTCGTCACCGTTGTCCATGATTCCGAGGTTGAAGACGCCAGAAGTATTTTGGCTGAAGAAATCGATACCGTGCTGCGCGTAGAACCAGTCCGTCGGATCGGTTGCGCCCAGCAGCTTGAAGTCGCGACCCTGACCAAGACTCCAAAGAACGTTGCCGGTGCCCTGGCCGTCGTTGTAATCGATTTTGACGATGCGGTTCTGTTGGCGAATGGAGAGCAGCAGGTTGTGGTCCTCCGCCGAATACAGTAGCGCATTGGCATGCGTGTAATCCGGGAACTGGTAGTTGTAGGGCGGCGCAGGCGTGCCCAGTTGAACAAAAGGATTCCAGACCCAGGTGGGATTGTAGTTCTGGTCCACGTCGATGATGACCGTGCCCAGGACGTTGGCGGTCCCTGTTTGTCCGGGCAGGTTGGAATATGGCTTGGTCATCCATGCCAGCAACAGGAAATGTCCATTGGGAAGCTGGACGGCGTCCGTACAGAAGGTGAGCAGGTTCAATCCGCTGAATCCGTTGGCGGTTAGCGATTGATTCAGTTGAGCGATCGACAATGAATGGATCGTATTTCCGGCCAGGTCGACTTCGCGCACTTCACTGATGGTTCCGGAAGGAATGTTCTGGGATGCAGTCGGGGTGGCGACATAGCCGATGACAACCACGAAATTTCCGTTCGCCAGAGGCTTGATGGGAAAAATGACATTGGCCGCGGAGCCTTTGTAGCTGTAGGTCCAGATGACGTTGCCGCTCAAGTCGGTGGCGAATGCCTGGGCCAGATTTGCGATTGGCTTGCTGCCGAAGGTGACGGTGTCGAATAGTTCAACGCCGGGCTGGGGAGTCTGTCCGCTGGGCGTGCTGACCTGCACGGGGACGGTGGGGGGAGCTGCGCCAGTGGTGAAAGTGTGATCGACATCGGAAAACGTGACTCCGTTGGCCAGCTTGATTTGCGCCTGCAAGTGATAGGGGGAGGAACCGCGCATGCCGGCGACTTCCATATTGATCTGGCCGCCGTAATTGCTGGGGACCGTGGGGGTGGACTGCGACCAGGTATTGAAGCCGTAGCTTGTATCGGGACCGAACTGCACCGACATGGAACCCGGCTGCGGCAAATAGATGGAGTATTCCGCGACCAGCGGATTGTTCGTGGTGGTTACCACTCCGGCTTGAATGACAGCGACAACGGCAGTAGCTTGATTCGCCTGGGGGGCGCTGGAGAGCGCCGCCTGCACGACAACGTTTTCACTCTGGCTGACGGTGGCGGGCGCAGTGTAGTTGCCATTTGCGTCGACCGTGCCGACGGTCGCATTCCCGCCTGCGATGCCGTTGACTGAGAAGGCGATCGCGCCTCCACCGGCGGCCATCGCGGTAAAGTGAACACTCTGCCCCGGAGCCGCAGCGGCATTTTGCGGGCTGATGGTGATGACGCCGGTCTGCGTCGGAGTAGGCGTCGGCTGCGTGGGAGAGGGCGGATTGGGCGCGGTTGGCGGCGTCGGCTTGGACGGAGTGGTGAGACTGCTGGGCACAAGGTCCGCACAACCCGCCAATACCACAAGCAGGAGAAGTCCAAGGATTGACTTTGCGGCTGACCGTTGCGCGTGACCCATCATTGACATGCTTGCCTCAAAAAAACCAATGCTTCACGTCTTGGACGCATCCCGCCGGGATTCGGTTAGATGCCGATCCGGATCGAATCCGAAATTGATGTTGGACGGCGTCGAGTTACAGCTGCCGCGGGATCGAAGGCGTTTGCATGTCCACGAACAACGATTGCTCGCTTCGGGGGAAATGACAAACGTCGTTGGGAGTTTCCAGTGCAATTCCAGATCGTCCGCTATTGGATGTCGAACTGTTCCGGATGCAGGCTGGCATCGCTTTTGACGATGACGGTCTTGCCGGACATTTCTTCCATTTCGCTTAACCAGCGTCCGTTCTGCAACTTCAGTTGCTTGACGACCTCTGGATTGACGCGCAGCAGAACATCGCCGCGGTCGATCTGGCGATACATTTTGCGCAACTCGACATAAATCTCATTGCATACCGTCAACGGGCCCTTGACCATACCGGTTCCGGTGCAAACCGAGCACGGAACAGAGAGCGTGCGTTCGAGCGATTGCTTGACCCGTTTGCGGGTAATGGCGACGAGACCAAAGTCATTAAACTGAAGCACCTTCGAAGGCGCGCGATCGGACTTGAGAGCCTCTTCCAGGGCAAGCATGACCTTGTTGCGGTTCTTGCGTTCGTCCATATCGATGAAGTCGATGACGATGATGCCGCCGAGATCGCGCAGACGAATCTGGCGAACGATCTCCGGGATGGCATCGAGGTTGGTTTTGAGAATGGTGTCTTCGAGGCGCGCTGTTTTGCCCACGTATTTGCCGGTGTTGATGTCGATGGCGACCAGAGCTTCTGTCTGGTTGATGACAATGGAACCGCCGGATTTGAGCCACACCTTGGAGTGGAGCGCGTTGTTGATTTCTTCCTGAATGCCGAATTGCTCGAACAGCGGGGTTTCCTTGGTGTAGAGCTTGACGCGGCGAACCAGTGCCGGTTCAAAGCGTCCGAGGAAACGCAGCACGCGTTCGTAGTCGGCTTCGGTGTCGACCCAGATGGAAGAGAAACTATCCGTGACCTGATCGCGGAGGACGCGTTCCACCAGGCTGAGATCGTGATAGATCAGAGCCGGGGGCTTTGCGTTTTCTGTGCGCTGGCGAATCTCCGCCCACAGTGTGAGCAGGAAACGAATGTCGGCGCGAAGATCTTCTTCGCTGGCAGTGGCGGCGGCAGTGCGAACGATAAAGCCACCGGAGGCTGCTCCTTTTTCGCTGAGAAGAATATGCTTCAGGCGCTGACGTTCCTCGTCGGAAGAAATTTTGCGGGAGACGCCGACGTGATTGACCGTGGGCATGAAGACGAGGAAACGACCGGGCAACGCGATGTGGCTGGTGATGCGTGCGCCTTTACGCGCGATGGGCTCCTTCGCAATCTGGACCAGGATTTCCTGATTCGGTTTCAGCAGGTCGGTGATGGCCGGCAGATTGGTGGTTTGCGCGGTGGAGCGGCGCATGCGGTTATCTCCGCGGCCGCCGGCATGACGCTGCGGTCCGCGGGTTCCGCGGCGACCACTGCGACCGCCTCCCTGCCGATTGCGTGAGGCATCGGCATTGGCAGGCTCCTGACTTTCTTCGGTTTCGTCTGCGGAGTCGGAGCCGTCTTCCAGCTCAATCTCGCCCATTTCGGCGGCAAAGGCCTCGTCTTCGTTGAAATCTTCGTCGACTTCTGAGCCTTCGGGAGGGGTATCGCCGTTTTCGTCGGCAAAGCGGGTGCGCTGTTCAATGTGCTGGTCGCGAACCAATTCGCTGAGCAGGCCGCTATCCATCTGGACATCAAGCGTCTCTTCGATCAGGTCGTCATATTCAGCTTCGTCCTGCGGGCTTTGCGCGGCGTAGGCTTCCGGCTCTTCTTCGTCTAGGGTTTCTTCTTCGAGGTTGCCCAGACCAGGATCAAAAATGCGGTCGTCATGATCGGAGGCAGCATGCTCGTCCAAGGCGATTTCGTCCAGATGAGAAGCGTAATCTTCGCCGACGAAGGAGCCTTCTTCGCCGTCTGCGGGAGCGATTTCTTCCGTCGTGGAAGAGGCTTGATCGGCAGGATGAGAATGAGTGGGCTGAACAAGCGAAGCTGCCTCACCGAAGAAGGGCTCCGGTTGGGAGCTGACCCCGGGGGTGGGCTCTGCGGCGACGTCTTGACTGAAAGATTCTGTGGCGGGCTCGGCTTCGGGTGCAGGCGGCTCCGCAACGCTGCTTAGGCGGTAGGCGCTGGAAGTGGAGGGATCAAAGCGATACGACGCCGACGCCTCAGATGGGTCAAACTCCGGCGTTTCGATTTCCGCAGCTTCGGCGACCACGGAGTCGTGCTGGACCAGCGACGGCTCTTCGGGAGCAATCGCATGCTGGACGAGCGACGGCTCTTCGAGAATGGTTTCGTGCTGCACCAGCGAGGGCTCCTCATGCTCGAAAACGGGCAAAGGAATGTCATCGGTATGGAGCGGGGTTTCAGCGACAGGCGCGGGTGCGGGGGTCTCCTCGAGAATCGGACCGACTTCGGCCGCGGGCGAGGAAAAACTTTCCGCGGGAGCGGTTTCGCGCGAACGCTTGTGGCGGGAGAGCGATTCGCCGGGAAGCACTCCGCTGCCATCCCATGCAACCAACGGACCCGTGACCATGGTGGAGGGCTGGAAGGCCGGCTTGATCGCAGGCGCAGGCGTGTCCTTGTGCTGCGTGGTGGCCGCCGGCGCGGGAGAATCGCCGCGACGATATTTGGAAAGCGATTCACCCGGCAATACAAATGTTTCTGGATGGCTTGGGGCAGACGGCGGGCGATGCTGTTCGACGGCGCGGATGCGGGTCTCGGGCAAGGGCTGCGCCGTTTCCTCCGGATAGGCGGAGTCAAAGGAAGCCTCCGGTTCGTGCGGGACGGCCTCGGTTTCGAATTCCAATGGCTCGCCTTCGCTGGGCCCTGCCGTTTGCGACGCTGGAGCGGGCCGGCTCTGCAGTCCGCCGCGACCGCGGCGACGACCGCGGCGACCGCGCCAACGGCGTCCACCTTGACCCTCCTCTTCACCGGAGGCACTTGTCGGCGCGCCGGAATCTTCGCGAACAAGCTGATTCCCTGCCAGCCTTCGTTCGTTGAACGGGCGGGACGCGGAGTCTTCACCGGTGGCTTGAGATTCAGTGTTGGCGCTGCGGCGGCCATTGGGCAAGCGTGCCTGGCCGCGAGTCCCGGGCGCGAGGGAGACATATTCTTCGCCGTCTTCCTGCTCTTCAGCAAAGTCGGTGACGTAGAGGAACGCATCGCGCTCCAGGCCGATATCGACAAATGCCGACTGCATGCCAGGAAGGACGCGCGTGACTTTGCCTTTGTAAATGGAGCCGGCGAGGGTGTATTCGTTCTCGCGCTCGTAATAGATTTCCGCAAGCTTGTCCTCTTCGACAACCGCAAGGCGGGTTTCATGGGGGGTACTGGAGATATAAATTTCTTTTGTCATGCTGCCTCATTCCAGTCCGAAGCCATTGCAGGCGGCGGACTCGGGGTATGGTGAGGCAGATTTCTGCGCGCTACTGCGTACCGAGCGCGGCGACCGGGACTAGTGCGGTTGAATCGAGGAATTGTTCTGAAGACGCGGCGGACGTGAAACTTGCTTTTGGCCAAAATGGAGATGTCCCGCGGAGGCGGGATGGCGGTGGAAGCGAAGAATCCTGACTGCGACGTGAAAGAACGGCACGCAAGGACTTTGTGGCCACTGCTTCCCTGTTGTAGGGTGGGGCCGTTTCCAGTCCAATTGCGGTAACTGCGTGCATTCGATCGAACCTGCCTGGTCTCGGTTGGAATCTGCCTGACCGAGAAAAAATTCTTAATCACACCCATGCCACCGGACGTTCCGATGCAGCGAGCGGATGCGTACATCTAAGCCCTCCAACGCGGCCTGCGGATGCGCCAGAGGTGGTGCTAATTGACAAAGCGGCTCATGCGGATGTTCATGACGATGCCAAGGGCCAGGAACGTAAATAATACCGACGAGCCACCATAACTCATTAAGGGCAACGGAATTCCGGTGACCGGCATAAAGCCAATGACCATGCCCACATTGACCGCGATCTGAAAAATCAGGACGGCCACGACCCCCATGATAATCAACGTGCCGGGCAGGTCAGCGGCGGTTTGAGCGTTTTGGACCAAACGCATCAACAACAAGAAGTATAGCAGCAGGACGAAGATAGCTCCCGCCAAACCGTGCTCTTCACAGAACGCGGCAAAGATGAAATCCGTATAGGGAATGGGGAGGAAGTCGCCCTGGGTCTGAGTTCCCTTCTCCGCGCCTTGTCCCCAGATACCGCCGGAACCGACGGCAATTAAGGATTGGCGAATCTGATAGCCACTGCCGCGTGGATCGTTATCGGGCGACATGAAGCTGGTGAGGCGCTGCTTCTGGTAGGGCTTGAGCACCTTGTACCAGGCGGGCACCAGGGCCAACGAGGCCACGATGCAGAGGATGGCCGCGTGCTTAAAGCGGATGCCGCCCAAAAACAATCCGACCAGCAGCACGGGAGCGTAGGTGAGGGACGTTCCAAGATCGGGCTGCTTGAGCACCAGGAGCATGGGAATACCGACGATGGCCATGGCCTTGAAGATGTCTTTCCAAGTGAGGTCACGGCCGCTGAGATTGGTGAAGAATCGGGCGAGAACGACGATCAGGATGAGCTTGACCCACTCCGATGGCTGAAAATGAATGCCACCGGGCAGGTGAATCCAACGGCGCGCGCCCAAGACCTTGGTGCCTACCGCCAGCACGGCTACCAGCGAGACCAGGCAGAATCCATAGGCCCAGACCGCGATGTCGAGCAGGATGTGATAGTCGATGAGCGAAAAAATGAACATGCAGGCGAAGCCACCGGCCAGCCAGAGCATCTGTTTTTCATCGAAGTGGACAAATTTTGTGTGCAGGGTCGCGCTATAGATCTCCAGGACGCTGATCACCGACAACGCGACGACAAAAGCCATGAGGGTCCAGTCGAAATCGCGATAGGAAAGGAATCTACGCATAGCTAGAGGAGTCCCTCGGTCGGACGTAGTGCAAGAAACAGCAGGTCCCTCCACTTCGGTCGTGTCGCCGAGGGGACCGGATCGACCTCCGGTCGGGATGACAAGCTTTGTCTTTCGTCATCGAGATCACTTGCGCCGTCCGATATCGGACGGCGTTGGCGGCGCGAGCAAGAATGTGCCGGCTTGCAGGGTACCGCCTCTGGGCAGTGGGAATGCTGCGGTGATGCGCTCGGGAAGTTGCTTCGCGTCCGTGTCCGCCGGATGGGCGGCGCTCGCGGTCCAAAGTGCGGCCATTTCTGTTGGAGCAGTGGGCGCGATAGGAGGATGCTGCAGCTTACCAATCGATTTTGGCTTGGCGGGGTCTGGTGCGGCCTTGTCTTTTTCGGTTGCTGGAACTGCAGCAGGCGTGCCGGGCTCGGGACTATTTTTGGCGGCGACTTGCATCAGGTTGTGGTCGCGAATGCGCTCTTTGTCGACATAGGCCTCGATGACGCGGGCGGCAAGACGTGCGCTGAAATATCCTTCGGACCCATTCTGCCACATGACGACAACGGCAATCTCCGGATTTCTTCGGGGCGACATGCCGACAAACCATGCCGTATCGTTCAGCTTTGCGCCGCCGCCAACAGACGCCTTATACGCGTTACTGACGATCTGGGCGCTACCGGTTTTTCCGGCAAAGTCGATACCCTCCAAATGGGCGAAGCCGGCGGTTCCGGCAAAAGTGAGGACCTGGGACATGGCGTCGGTCACAGTTTGCCAGTTGGCGGGATCGACATGAACGTATTGATCGCCAGAACCGGGAAACTGATCCTTGTAATAGTCCTTCAAATCTGCAGGAACTTCATTTGGGAAGACGACGTGGGGCCGCTTGAGCACCCCGCCAGATCCGATGCCTGCAATGGCGCGGATGAGTTGGATGGGAGTGACGGCCAGCGCACCCTGACCGATGCCGACAGAGATGGTTTCGCCGGCGAACCACTTCTGATGGTAATTGCGCATTTTCCAATCCGGCGAGGGTACGATGCCCGCGGCTTCATTCGGCAGATCGACGCCAGTCTTCTGGCCCAGGCCGAACATGTGCGCCCATTTCGCGATCATGTCGATGCCCATCTTCTCCGCGAGCGTGTAAAAGAAAACGTCGCAGGACTGGTAGATGCCCTTGGTAATGTCGGTAATGCCGTGGGACTGGTGGCGAGCCGTAATCCAGCACTTGAAATAGCGGCCGTAGAAAACGGCGCCGCCATGACAGTCAACCTTCAAATTTTCCGCGATGCCTTCCTGCAGGCCGGCGATGGCTTCAATAATCTTGAAGGTCGAACCGGGCGCCAGCTGGGCCTGGATGGCCTTGTTCATCAGTGGATGGTCAGGGTCTGTGATGAGTTTGTTCCACTCGTCACGATGGATGCGGATAGCGAACTGATTGGGATCGAAGGTTGGATGGCTGACCATTGCCAAGACTTCGCCGGTGCGAGGGTCGATGGCGACAATGGCGCCCTGGCGCGGACCCAGGGCCTCTTCAGCCGCTTTCTGCACATCGAGATCGATGGTCAGCTTGATGGATTTTCCCGGCGTTGCGGGTTCGATGCCGAGCGCGCCGAGCTCGCGGCCATGACTGTCGACGATGACGTCACGTGAACCGTCCTGACCGCGCAGGACGGGGTCGTAGGACTCCTCAACACCGGAGCGGCCGACAACGTCGCCGGGCTGATAGAAAGCATAGCGAGGGTCGTCGAGCATGTCTTCTGAGACTTCGCCAACGTAGCCAATCAGGTGGGCGGCAAAGCCATTGCTGGGATAGAGTCGCCGCTGCTCCTCAATGGTTTCCAGCTCGGGAAGCTCGTTGGCATGGGCGGCGATGAAGGCCTGGTCGTCCGGGGTAATGTCCTGCTGCAGCGGGATGGGTTGGTATTTCGGCTGATGGCGATAGCGCAGGATGATGGCTTTCAGCTGATCGACCTGCATGTGTAAGCCGTCGGCGATGAAAGGCAAATCGGCGTCGAGGTTGCGAGCCTGCTCCGGAACCAGGAAGCAGGTGACGGAGGGATAATTGTCGACCAGCAGGCGACCATCGCGATCGTAGATTTTTCCGCGCGGGGCGAGGATGGGAACTTTGCGAATGCGGTTGGCTTGCGCGAGTGCACGATAATTTTGCGCGCCCAGCACCTGCAGCCGCCACAGGCCGGAGACAAGAATCACCAGGATCGCCGCGATGACATATTGCATTACCGTCAGCTTGAACGATGGAATTCTGTCGTCTTTGTGATATGTACCAGCCATGGGGAAGGGTTACCTCTAGAATACTCCCGATTCGCTATGTTATTCGCGCTGGCGAAGGCGGTCGAATAGTGCAAAAAGGACTACCCCTACCAGCGCGTTGACGAGGGCGCGAATCAGGTCGTGCAGGCCATACCACTGCTCATGAACGCCGATCAGGCGGCGCAAAATCAACACATGCAAGGTACTGGCAAGCAGGATGAAACTGAAATTCATAATCAGACGGGTGCCGGGGTTATCGACATCGATGCGCAGGCCGATGGAGGCCGCGAGATAGCCGAGAATGCAGTCGATGATGCCATTGATGCCGAGGGGCAGGTGCGTCATGGCGTCCTGAATGATGCCGATGACGAGGCCCAGAAACGTGCCGCCGATGGGATTACGCCGCGAAACGGAAAAATAAATGACGACCAGAACAGGCAGATTCAGAATGTTGAAGGACGGAAAGCGCAGCGGCAGGTAGACCTGCAAAAAGATGGCAATCAGAGGAACGAGAATCAGGACGACAGGATGGAAGCGGTGTTCCTCCATCTCTCGACGCGAACGCTGGGTCAGGATGGCCATGGTCAATTCTGCGGCTCCTCACCAGTGGCGGGCTGGGTGGGGGCGCCAGGTTGCTGTATCTTTTTCGGATGTTCGGTCGCGGTTGCCGGCGCGGCGGAGCTCACGTGCGTGGCCGGCTTCGGATGTTCGGTGGCCGGCTTGGACTGGAGCGTCGCGGGCTTGGCCGGCGATGGGGCTGGCGTGTTCGCGTGTCCCGCGGCGGCGGGAGGCGCCTGCGCGGGATACACCTGGGCGGGGTACGTGGCTCCCGGAGTCAGTGACGAAGCCGGGGGAGTCGCATCTGGAGTGAACTGATCCGGATGCAGTGAGGCCGGGGGACGAACCGGAGGAGGCGGCGAATTGGCATTGATGGGTTTGCCATCCGGACCTACGTTTGCGGGCGGCGGCACGCTGGGGAGGCGCTGCGCCAGAATGTCGGCGGCCTTTTGCTCACTGGTGGCAATATCCTGCTGCATGCTGGCAGGCATGGTGTTCTGGGTTTGCGTGATGACCAGTACTTCATCCAGCCGCGATAAATTGACGGCGGGACGAACCAGAACGGCGACGTAGGGATTGCGCTCCGGATCATTGACCACGCGCTCTACATTGCCGACGGGCAGGCCGGAGGGATAGACGCTATCGCCGCCACTCGTGACAACCTGTTCGCCGGTTTGAATGCGTTCATCCGGAAGGATGTCGATGATTTCCGTTTGACCGGCAGAGTTGCCGCGCAGAATGCCGCGCAAGCGCGTCTGGGTGAGGACAATGCCGAGGCCGCTGGTCTGGTCGTTAATTTCGAGGACCTGTGCAGTGCTGGAAAACACATCGCGCACCTTGCCAACTACGCCGTCGGGGGTGATAACGGGCATATCTGTTTTGAGGCCGTCTTTCGACCCTTTATCGATGACCAGCACGCGCGACAATTCAGTCCCGCTGGTGCCGATGATATGAGCCGCGACAGTTTTGGCGATGTACTGCTGCTGAAAACCAAACAATTTCTGCAGGCGCAATCCATCGCGAGCATCGACGGCAAGAGAGGACTGCTCGAGGCGCATGCGATCCAGTTCCGACTGCAGTTCCTGATTCTGCTGGCGGACGTGACGCAGATCGACATAGTTGTGCCAGGTGTGGCTGACGCCGTGGCCCATGGAAAGAAATACGCGCTCAAACGGAGAATAGGCGGTGACCACCCAATAGCGGATGAGACGGGTTTGCTTTCCATCCTGGCCGGTGTTGGGGCGGCGGACCTGCACGGCAAGGCCGAGCAACTGTGCCAGCACGATCGCCAGCAGGACGAGTGGATTTCGGTAGCGGCTGAGAAAAGATTCCATTGGGGCCTCAAATATTTTTGTCATCCCGAGCGAAGTCCGCGTCGCTTCGGCGACCGGACGCAGTCGAGGGACCTGCTTTTTGAGGCCATTCTTCGCTCAGATCCGCCCATAGCTCATTTTCCTGTTCAATAAGGTTGATCTTCTTGGCACGCGACCATCTTTTGAGTTGCTTTTCGCGGTCAATAGCACGCGTGACAGTGAAATACGTCTCAAACCATACCAGCCGATGACAGCGATAGGTTCGTGTAAAGCCCGGGAAGGTACCGGCCTGGTGTTCCCAAACGCGACGGCGCAAATCCCTAGTGATCCCGATGTAAATGGTGCGCGATCGGCTGGCAATTATGTAAACGAAGTAGGTGTGTTCACGCACGGTTAAAAGCAGGTCCCTCGACTACGCTGCGCTTCGCTCGGGATGACAGATTTCTGCAATACCTAATTCACTTCAAACACCGCCTGTTTGGAAACAGCTACCTACTTTTTTTCGTCACTGACAATCGTGAGGATGTCCGCTGTTTGCTCGGTGTCAACCTGTTCCCACGGCTGGTATACCAGAGCATCACCTTCATTGCGCATCAGACCTCCGGCAATACTTTTGCCGACTAAGGATGGAATATAGGTGCATCCATCGCCCATGGGTTGGCCTGAAGTGTAAATACCACTCAGCCAAGTTAATGTGTCCTGGCATTTAACCAAATAACGGCGCCCTGAGTGCTCAATTACAAAATACTTTCCTCCTACGTGCCTCTTGATGAAATACGCATCTCGCAATCCATGCGGGAAGAAATTCACATCTGGAACATCATAGTGATCGTTCCAGATTAAGAACGCATTCAGGGCGAGTGAGAGCAGCAATATCACCCCGAAAATTGCGCGTTGATGCGAGCCGGTCTTCGCTTCCACCTTTAGAACACTCCATTTCTAGTGGAATCAAATAACTCTTTAGTGGGACCCGCTTGCAGAACGCGAAACAGCTAATCAATCTTGATCTTGCGCAGCAAACGGAAGTCCGACAGCATTTTTCCCGTGCCCAGTACGACAGAGGCCAGCGGATCGTCGGCGACAGAAACCGGCAAGCCCGTTTCTTCGCGAATCCGCTTGTCCAGGTTTTTGATGAGCGCGCCGCCGCCGGTGAGTACGATGCCGCGATCGCTGATATCGGCGGAAAGCTCCGGTGGGGTACGTTCGAGAGCGACGCGAATGGCATTCATGATGGTGCTGATGCATTCCGCCAGAGATTCGCGAATCTCACTGTCGTCGATGGTGATGGTCTTTGGCACGCCTTCAATCAGGTTGCGGCCTTTGATCTCCATAGTGACGGGCTTGTCGAGGGGATAGGCGGAGCCCAGCTCCATCTTGATGTGTTCGGCGGTGCGCTCGCCAATCAGCAGATTGTATTTGCGCTTCAGATAATTCATGATGGCTTCGTCCATCTGGTTGCCAGCCATACGGACGGAGCGCGAATAGACGATGCCGGAAAGCGAGATCACCGCGATATCTGTAGTGCCGCCGCCGATGTCGACAACCATGTTGCCGCCGGGCTCTGTAATGGGCAGACCGGCGCCGATGGCGGCGACCATAGCTTGCTCGACAAGGTAGACTTCGCTGGCTTTGGCGCGATAGGCGGAATCTTCCACAGCGCGCTTTTCCACCTGGGTAATTTCCGACGGAACACCGATGACGATGCGCGGATGGACCAGCATTTTGCGGCCATGCGCTTTTTGAATAAAGTAATTCAACATCTTTTCGGTGACCTTGAAGTCGGCGATGACGCCGTCTTTCATCGGTCGAATGGCGACGATGTTCCCGGGGGTGCGGCCCAGCATTTCCTTGGCTTCCTTGCCGACCGCTTCCACTTCGCCGGTGGTCTTGTTGAGCGCAACGATCGAAGGCTCATTGACAACGATGCCCTTGCCAGCCGCGAAGACAAGCGTGTTGGCCGTGCCAAGGTCGATGGCCAGGTCGCTTGAAAACAAGCTGAACAGCGAACGCAGGTTGTGGCTGCGTGAGGAGCGTGAGTGATAGCCGTTAGAGGACATTCGGTGTGTAACGTGCCTTTGGGGGAATCGTGTTACCTCCCATTGTAAGGCCATGCGAGATTGGCTGCGGTTGGAAACCTTGCGTCGGGGAATCGTGGAAGGTATCAACCATGAGAATGCCCCGTGCTCTGGCACACGCGAAAGATGCGGGTTCGCGGGAGGGCTTGTGTGCATACGGAGAGGCAGTGGCGAAACATCGGCGTGTGGAAAAGCAGATGAATCGTGTGTAGCGCGAGGTCGTGACTTTAGTTTTTGCGGCGCGGGGTGGTGGCGTCGCGCTTCTTGGCTGCCTTCAAGGGAAGCTGCGGTTCGGTCATGCGTTTGGGGTCGAGGATTTCCGCGATTTCCTTTTCGCTGAGGAGATTTTTCTCGCGCACCAGGTCAACGATGGTGCGCCCCGTGGCGATGGATTCCTTTACGATTTCCGCAGCCTTGGCATAGCCGATGTAGGGATTCAGCGCGGTTGCAAGGGAGACGGTGCTTTCGGCGTACATCTGACAGCGGGCGCGATTGGCGGTGATACCGGCGATGCAGTGAACATCGAACTGGCGCAGCATGTTGGCGAGAATGGTGATGGACTGGAGGACGTTGTAGGCCATGGTCGGCATCATCACGTTCAACTCAAGCTGGCCGGCCTGCACGGCGTAGGCGACGGCGGTGTCATTGCCGATGACCTGAAAGCTGACCATGGCGGCCAGTTCCGCCATCACGGGATTGATTTTGCCCGGCATGATGGAAGAGCCGGGCTGCAGACTGGGCAGAACAATTTCCGCGAGGCCGGTGTTCGGGCCGGAGGCGAGCAGGCGCAGATCGTTCGAGATGCGGATGACTTCGAGCGCCATCGAGCGCAGCGCGGCGCTGACATCGGCCATGCAGGCGTTCGACTGCATGGCCCAGCGCATGTCGTTCGCTGGAGTGAGCTTTTGGCCGGAGAGCTTGGCAAGCTGCGCGATGGCTGCGGCGCGATACTGCGGATGCGTATTGATGCCAGTGCCGACGGCGGAGCCGCCCAGGCCGAGTTCGCGCAAGCCTTCGGATTGTTGCGCGATGTTGGCGCTGGACTTGCGGATGGCGACGGCGTAGGCGGCAAATTCCTGGCCGAGGCGAATCGGCACGGCATCCTGTAAGTGCGTGCGACCGGATTTCAGGATGCTGTCGAACTCTTTGGCTTCTTTCTCGAAGGTGCGAGCGAGCGAATCGAGTACAGGGTAGAGCGTTTCAAGCGCCAGTAGCGTGCCCAGCCGCATGGCGGTGGGAAAGACATCGTTGGTGGACTGACCGTAGTTCACATGGTCGTTGGGATGGACGTGGGCGTATTCGCCAAGCTTGCCGCCGAGGATTTGATTGGCGCGATTGGCGATCACCTCGTTGGCGTTCATGTGGAAGCTGACGCCGGCGCCAGCCTGAAATACGTCGACCAGAAATTCTTCATCCCACTTGCCGTCGATGACTTCCTGCGCCGCTTTCGAGATGGCGTCGGCACGATGCGCCTCGACCAGGCCAAGCTTCTTGTTGGCCTCGGCGGCAGCACGCTTGACCATGCCAATAGCGCGAATCAGCAGCGAGTGGGCGCGCATCCCGGAGATGGGATAATTCGCGACCGCCCGCGCCGTCTGCGCACCATAGTACGCGCGTGCGGGAACCTCGATGAAGCCGAGAGAATCTTTTTCTTTGCGCGACTTGGGCGTAGAGGCTTCTCCTGAACGTCTACAACTTTATCTTTTTCGGTAATAGCAGGTCAGCTTCGGCGGAGATGAACCTAAAGGATGTTCTCTCTAAACCTCCTTCTGCTTCTTTGTCGTTTTCCGCGTGGCTTGTGCGGTCCCGTTCTGTAGGGTACGGAGTAAGATATGCTCAAGCATTTTTGGAAACTCTCGAACGAATAGGTAGGAATCCTTGGTAACGAGACCGGATTCCTCAGTAAATGGGGCGTGC
>JAJXZK010000002.1 GCA_021780095.1 Acidobacteriota bacterium
TGCTCCAACGAAACATAACTGAACATCCCATCCTGCATCCGCTCGTCTCCACGCATACCTGTTAGACGATTCACTTCTGCACTGCGACGCCAAAAACAAGTGCCTATTTCAACATGTTCCTAGAGCTAATACAGGATCGATTTCGTCCCAGCGGATTCGCTGTCGATACGATTCCTGTAGCCCTTGCAGCCGGCGAGTGGTCGAGTAGCCAGAATGTGATGGATTGCCTCCCCGACAGTCGATGTATGGAGGTTGATTTCAACATGTCTTCAGTCAATATTGAGTGCAAGTGGCTCGTTTCTTACGACCGCGCCACAGCAGATTTGCAGGTCTACCGTGCTCTCAATGAGGCGGCGCGAAACCTTTTCCAAGAGCTGCCGCCTGGGCCGTCGCTGCGAGAAAATTTCGCCGGGAGGGTATTTTGGGAAACAGCGGACGGTTCGACCACAAGCGACGCGATTAGGCTAATCCGATCCGACTACATGCCGAGAGATCCGACGCTTCTTTCCGGCTCCCAGGCGGGGTGGTTCGCCATTAAAAAGAATACCCTCGCCAACGGCGACGACGTAATTGCAGTCCGTTTCAGCGAATCAAAGGCCGACAGCCCATCCGAGTGGGTAGTTGAGATGTCCCAGGACGTACACGATCATTACAAACTGCTGCGTACGAACAGCCAAGTTCCGATAGACTTTGTCCGGAAGTAGAACGGTGATCGCTGATGTGCTAGAAGCATTTCTCTTGTTGCCGCGCGCCTGGGTGCCCCAGGTTTCGATTCTGAGACCTGGGATTCTCACGCGGTCACTGCCCTACGTAGACCGGCTCTTGTTCCAGGCAGATGCCAAACTGCGCCAGGACGCGTTTGCGAATCTCATCCCGCAGCGCCAGCACTTCCTTGGCGGTCGCATTGCCGCGATTCACAATGGCCAGCGTATGACGGCTGGAAACGGCTGCGGGTCCCATCGCGTATCCCTTGGGAAATCCGGCCTGCTCAATCAACCAGCCGGCCAGCAGCTTCACCGATCCAGGATCGGCGGCAAAATGTGGAATCGGCTCGGTCAGCATCAACCCGGCGCGATGCGCTTCTTTCACCACCCGCGCAGAAATGTCCGCCAGGTGCGACTCCGACACCACTGGATTCTTAAAGAATGAGCCTGCGCTGCGGCAATCCGGGTCGCCATCCACAAGCAGCATTCCCTTCTGCTGCCGTATGCCGCGCACCATCTCGCTCACCTGCTTCAGCGTCGGCGGCTCGGGCGAGTCTGCGAATGCGCGCGCCAGGTCCTGATATTTCAGGTTCGGCTCGCCATGCAGCCTCAGTCGATACGCCACTTCCGACACGATGTAGCGATCGCGGCCGGTGCTGTTGAAGATGCTTCTGCGATAGCCGAACTGGCACTGCGCGACGGTAAAATCCACCATCTTCAGCGTCGTTCGATCCAACGCCCGCACCGCCACAATGGTCGACGACACTTCCTGTCCATACGCGCCCACGTTCTGCACCGGCGTTCCGCCCACCGTGCCCGGAATGCCTGCCATGCACTCCACACCGGCAAAATTCTGCTCCACGACAGTCGAGACAAAACCGTCCCAGTCTTCACCCGCAGCCGCAGTAAACACGCCAAACGAGTCATCTAGGCCCTGCCGAATTCCGCGGTTCGCCACTCGAACCACGACGCCGGGAAAGCCTTTGTCCGACACCAGCAGATTGCTGCCTCCACCTAAAACAAACAGCGGCGCATTCTTTGTCCGCGCAAACGACACCGCTTCCGCCAGCTCGGTTTCGTTGGTCGCTTCCATAAACCAACGCGCCGGGCCACCGATGCGAAAGGTGGTGTACGGGGCCAAAACGATATTTTCTTGAATCTCCACGAGGACGTGCCTACATCATAGCGGTTCGACTGCGAATTTTGAGAAAACATAAGGGGTAACGAATCAGTATCCGGAAAACACACACAGCTCGGGCCCGCCTTTTCCTGGCTATAAGCAATCCGCTTGATCTGTTGTTAGCAGCAGCTTCGCCGATCACGGAAACTCCTGTCAATCAAGAATTCATGGCACCGCCCAGGTCAGTGGGCCGGTGCCCCATTCAAGCCTTCTTTTGGCTTGAGTGGGATTGAAAGACTTGTCATCCCGACCGAAGCGGAGGGACCTGCGTTATCGCCTCTTCGAAGCAAACTGCAGCCTTTACACCTTCAGCCCAATCGACCGCATCAACTCCAGCCCATTGCTCTTCGTAATCACGCCGGCCCGCAGCCGGAAGTCGAACCGCATCCGTTCATTCTCCAGGTCATCCTGAAAATGCATGTTCTGGAGCGCCCCCTCCGACAGCCCACTCAACTCTGTCAGCGCCAGGTCATGCGTCGTCACAATCCCAATCGCCCCGCGCTCCAACAGCCCGCGCAACACTCCCTCCGCGCCAATTCGCCGGTCCTTGGAGTTGGTTCCCTGCAGCAACTCATCCAGCAGAAACAGCAGTGGCGGCCTTTCTGCGGCCAAATCGTAGATCTTCCGCAGCCGGGTAATTTCCGCGTAGAAACGCGAGCTGCCTTCCTGCAGCGAGTCATTGACCTGGATGCTCGCGCCAGCCGTCAGCGGCGTCAACCGAAGATGCCGCGCTCGCACCGGCGCTCCCGCCATTGCCAGCACTACGTTCACGCCTACGGTGCGCAGATACGTGCTCTTGCCCGACATGTTCGACCCGCTCACCAGGATCGCGCGCGTCTCGTCATCCAACTTCACGTCATTGCGAACGCACTTTGCCGCCGCAATCAGTGGATGCCCCAGCGCTTCACCCTGTAAACACGCCGTGCCTTCGACGAACTCCGGGAAGGGATCGGCCGGATGTTCGTAGTGGTACGCAGCCAGCGACAGCAACCCCTCCATCTCCCCGGTCGCACTCAGCCAAGCCCGTACCGCAGCGCCATGTCGGGTGCGCCACGCCTCAGCCTTCACCGCCACCTGCATTGAGTACATCAGCGGCACGTCGAAAACCTTCACAAACCAGTTATCCCGCGAATCGATCAGGTCAACCACTGTGCGCAGCCGCGCAATCGCCTCCGAACCCTTCATCGCGTGACTCGTCAGCGCAGTTTGCAACGCCTGCAATCGCGCCGAATGCAACTCCTCCCGTTCCAATCGCGCCAGCATTCCCGACAACAGATTCAGATTCTCAAACGCGCCCTCGGTCGATGAAAAAATCGTCCGCAGCTGCTTCTTCATCCACCGCGCCAGGCTGGCTTCCACGACGATCACCGACACCAGCGGCAGAACGGTTCCCCACACCGCCCACACCGCGGTCGCACCCACGGCCAGTACCATCAGCAAAGGCGCCAGCCAGCGCAACCACGCTGCACGCAGCTCCGCGGGCGCTTCCGCCCATTGCGACAGCGCTTCTGGTGCAACTCCAGCCCCGGCTTCCTCGCCCAACACCCCCAAATCCTCGCGAAGATTCAGGTTGCTGCTCAGCTCCGCCACCGCCGCCTGTCGTTCGCGGATCGTATCTACCGGTGAAGGCGACAGCAGCCACGATGCCAGCGCATCTTCGCCCATGCGCGTCCGCGCCGTCGACAACAACGCGAAAAGACTCCCAGGTCCAAACAGGTCCAGATCTGCGGCATACAAATGGTGCGCGTTGCGGAATCGCTCCCCCAGGCTGCCGCCATCCATCCAGCGGTCTTCGATCCGCGCCAGTCCACGCTCATAGACGGCCACCGCGCGCAACGCGCTGCGCTGCACACGCAATACTCGCGCGTGAAAGACGGCAACCACCGCGAAGGCTGCCACCGGCGCCGCAAGCCACCAGGGAGAAATCCAATGCGACCGAAACGCCCACCATGCCATGACCGCGGCCACGATTGCGAGCAACAAGCGCACGTTGCCAAACCGGATATGCAGTCTCTCCAGGCGGCGCGCTGCCGCTTCTCGCGCGGCGGATCGCCGTCGATATTCTTTCCCCGGCTCGCCGCCCACACCCGTCGCTTCTTCTGGAGATACGGAAATCGCCATTCACCTTCCCCGTCTAATCTACCGCGTGCACGGACTGGAACATCCATAGAGGAGACGCGGATCAGTTCCAAACAGGAGATGGTGCAGCAACGCGCGGGTTCAGGCGTTCGCTGATCCCTGATGACGAAGAGCGAGCAGCGTCACGTCGTCCAGGCCAGGGGTGGTGCCGGCGAATCGACGCAGGTCATCGAGACAAGCGGAGATGACGGCTGACGCACAGCACGAGGTTTGCCGGGCCACTAGATCCTTCACGCGATCAATGCCGTATTCGCCTTCCTTGCCCGCGGCTTCGGACAAGCCATCGGTGTAGAGGAACAACAGATCGCCCGCCGACAATTGGAGGCCGGCGGAAGTGAACAAAGCGTCGCGAAACATTCCCAGCGGAAACCCAGTTGACTCCACCAGGCGCACACTGCCCCGCTCTACGGCAATCACGGGCAGATGGCCCGCGTTAAAGAGCTCGACTTCGCCGCCAGGT
>JAJXZK010000303.1 GCA_021780095.1 Acidobacteriota bacterium
CTTCATCCTGAACCAGGGCAGCGGTACCGTCTCGGTGATTGATAGCCAGCAGAACCAGATTGACAAAAGTGCAAACCTGATTAGCAACCAGCCGGGTGTACCGGCGGGCCAGATTGCGGTTGGACAGGGTCCTGTCTGGGCAGACATTTACAATACCGGCGCGATTCTAGCGGTCGCGAACTCAGGTTCCAATACCGTCACCTTGATCAACATCAGCGAAGATGTCTTCGGCAACGACAGCCCCAACTTCGGCAAGATTATCGCCACGATACCGGTCGGCAGCAATCCCTCGTCCATCTCGGTGCTGCAGGATGGAACTCGCGCCTACGTAGCCAATCGCGGAGATGGAACCGTCAGTGTTGTCAGCCTGATCAGCAATATCGTCACCAAAACGATTCCGTTGCCACAGGAACCGTGCTCGGCGGGCAGTCCGAACGTGCTTTGTATCGTTCATCCCATGTCGATTGGCGCCACCACCGGAACTCCTACCGGCAAGGTCTACGTTGTGTCTCCAGACACGAATATGCTGACCATCATTCAAACTATAGACGACACCATCGATACAACGTTGCCGCTGACAGGAAACGGTATCCAGGTCTACCTCACCGGGCCATAATCCGGGCGACATGCAAGCTGGCAAGAACCGTAAACAATCGGCTCGACGGATATCGGTGCATGCATGAAGCTTCGTCTGGATAAGCGGGTGGTGGACCAAGGCCTTGCCGCATCTCGAACCCGTGCGCAGCAGCGCATCTCTGCGGGACAGATCGCGGTAGACGGCTCTATCGTGACCAAGGCTGGCTTCCTGGTCGACACCCGGCAGTTGATTCAGGCGATCGAGCAAGACAATCCATACGTCAGCCGAGGCGGACTGAAGCTGGCGGCGGCGCTGGATGTTTGGAAGATCGATGTCGCCGGACGCACCTGTCTCGACATCGGCATTTCAACGGGTGGGTTCAGCGATTGCATGTTGCAGCGCGGCGCGGCCAGCGTCGTCGGGGTCGACACCGGTCACGGCCAATTGGCGGAAAAGTTGCGTTCGGATTCGCGCCTGCTGGTGTTGGAACACACCAATGCGCGCCATCTCACCGCCAACATGCTGCCGCCCGGGATTGGGTTCTTGACCGTCGATGTCTCGTTCATCGCGGCCTCGCTGATTTTGCCTGCGGTGCTCGCCGCTGCATTTCCGTCGAAGGCAGCCGGCTCCCTCCATGAAGCGGTCGTCCTGGTGAAGCCACAATTCGAGGCAGGTAAGGAATTTGTCGGCAAGGGCGGAATCGTTCACAGCTCCGCTGCGCATCAGCGCGCCATCGACCGAGTCACGCAGACCTTGGGCGCCCAAAGTGCGCTAGAGACGCGGGTCATGGATTCGCCCATTCCAGGTGGAGATGGAAATCGTGAGTTTCTGATATACGCTCGGTTTTGAGGGGAGAACGCATGCGATCGATCGCAATCATTTCCAAGCCGCAAAAGCCGGAGTTGGCAACGATCCTGCCGGAACTAAGAGTTTGGCTGGAGCAGCACGGATATGCTGCCGTACTGGACCCCATGAGTGCATCGTACCTCGGCTCAGCCGACATGGTCCCTCGACACCTGATGCACGAGCGTCGGCCGGAGTTGGTCATTGTTCTGGGTGGAGATGGCACGTTATTGGCCGCGGCCCGAGCCTTCGCTCGTACTCAAACGCCTATCCTCAGCGTCAACCTGGGCTCTCTGGGCTTCCTGGCCGAAGTGCCGCTGGAGGAACTATTCACCACGCTCGAGAGCTGGCGCCAGAACGGTTGCACCATTGATGAACGCGCCATGCTGCATGCGGAGGTTCGTCGCGCAGGCCTGGTGCATCATGAGTTCGAAGCACTGAACGATGTGGTCATCACCAAGGGCACCATTGCCCGTATGGTCAGCATCCTGGTCAAGGCCGGCGACCAGACCGTGGCCCAGTTCAGTGCAGACGGAGTCATCGTCGCGACACCGACCGGCTCGACCGCATACAACCTTGCCGCCAACGGGCCCATCCTCGCGCCTGATATCGACGGCATGATCATCACCGCAGTCTGTCCGCATCAACTAACGGTTCGGCCGCTGGTGGTGCGCGGCGACGCGAAACTCACCCTCTCCATCGAAGGCATTCCGGAGCAGATTTACTTGACGGTCGATGGCCAGGAAGCGGTCGAATTGCGGCTGGGGGATGAGCTGCATTGTTGCCGCTCGCGCTACACCATCCGCCTCATTCGCAGAAGCGGAAACAGCTTCTTTGATGTGCTGCGAGCCAAGTTGAAGTGGGGCGAGAGATAGTTCGCTCCCGGGCAGATAAGTAAATTTTGTCGTCCTTACTTCGATAACTCGTCCGCCAGGATCTTCGCTTTATTCGCCAGCGTCTGTGCGCCCACCACATCGTTCATGCTTAATGCCTGCTTGGCTTGCGACAGGAAAGAAGCCGCCTGGGCGACGGCGTCTTTGTGCTGCGTTTGTTGCTTCGTCGACAACTTCTTCAACTTTTTCTCCGTGGCGTCGATCAGGTGCTTCGTCTGCGCGGCGTCCGACGGATTCGCGGTCGCATCGTCGGCAGAGAGCTGGCCAATGACCGCCGTTCCTGGCGCAGTAGCAACTGGAGCCGTTGCGGTTCCGGTTGCAGGCTGCGTCTCGGTCGATTCACGCTCCCCCGCAGTTTTGGGCGGCGTGCGATGATGGTGGATCTTGGCGGCACGCTTCTTGGGCGGAGGTGCCTCTACCGGCGGCGGAGCAGCCGGTAGAGGCGTGGCCCCGGCGAGTATTACAGGTTCCAGCAGGAGCGGCGGCAAAGTTGGCGGCGGAGTGATTACGGGAGCTTGCGCCTGCGGCGGCGGCAGCGCTTGCTCCACCTGGCGATGGCAGCCAGCGATCGAAAACGTCAGCAGGAATGAAACAAAAAATAAGCGCCAGTACCGCATTCTTCCCCTGCATTTCTTCGACGGGCCCAACTTCACTCCTACGTCGATCAACCTACGATTCGCGGCTGCACCTAGCCGGCACTTGTGCTCAGAATCGATTTTGGTTCCGGCAGGGAAGCCACTGGAAGCCGGAGAGTGAACTGCGTGCCAATATCCACCTCAGATTCTACTTGAACCGAGCCGTTATGGAGTTGCAATATACGATAAGTCATTGCCAAGCCAATCCCGGTTCCGTCCCGCTTGGTTGTGAAGTAGAGATTGAAGATCCGGCTGAGGATTTCGCGTGGAATGCCACAGCCCTCATCCCGGATTCGCAGGGTCGCTTCATGACCGTGCTGCCGCAGTTCCACGTGCAGTTCTCCGCCATCTGCCATGGATTGCGCCCCATTTAACAGCACATTCAGCAGCGCCTGCTGAATCATATCGGCATCCACTCGAACATAGACAGGGGAGCCGGGCATAACGCTCACCACGTTGACCGACCGCTGTGCCAAGTCCGGCTCTGCCAGGGTGAGTACGGTAGTAACAATCGACCGCAGATCGTGCACGGCAAGATCGAGCTCCACGGGTCGCGAAAAATCGATCAAGGTCTGCACCACGCGGTCGAGACGGCGAATCTCATTGTGAATCACATCGACGTGCCGCTCGGCGCTGCTATCGTTTCGAGCCAGCTTTTCGCGTAGCAACTCCAGATGCACAACAATGGCGTTGATCGGGTTCTTCACCTCGTGACCAACGCCGGAGGTCAGTCTTCCCAGGTCCGCCAAACGCCGCGATACTTCCAGCTCGTTCTCGATCTTCCGCATGGATTCGGTATCGTGCAGCGTCAGCAGGGCTCCTAGTGTGTCCGCAGGCGTTGTCGGGTCTTCACTATGGATAAAGTCGAGCGAAACCTCAATGCGACGGCCGGTTTCCGTGATGACTTCTTCCTGCATCAAAATCATCCGCGCATTGAACGCGCGGCGCACCACCTGGCCCAGCATCGACTGGCGATCGAAGATATCGTGCAATTCGACGCCCAGCATTTGTTGCCGGCTCATGCCCAGGAAATGCTCCACGGAATCGCTGACCATGACAGCGCGCGCGTCCTGCGTGAACAGCATCACGCCGTCCTGCAGGTTCTCCAGCACCTGGTCGAGATTCTCCTTGAGAGCCGTGAAGACTTCCTCCACACTGCGCATTCGCTGGCCGATGCGTTCAATCTTGTTGGAGACGCGAGAGATTTCGTCCGAATTCGCCAGCAGTAATCCAGATTCTGAGACCGGCTGCGGCTCCGCCAGCATGAATTGATCGAGGCGGTCGCTGATCACCTGGAGCGGATGCAGCGCCATGTTGGAAAGCAGCGCCGCCAGCACGATGGTCAGCAACACAGAGAGAATGACAATCACGAATTCCGCGTGCAGCCACGGAGCCAGCTGGCTGCGAAGAAAACTGGTGCGAACACCCACGCGGACTGTCAAGAATGGAGCGTGATTTCGGTCGAGTCGCGCGTCGACGGCATACACGGCGGGCGGCCCAAACACGATCTGAAATTTTTGCCACGCGGTTTGTTCCTGCAAGGAAACAAAACTGGGCTGGTGCGGCATGGCGTGACCCTGGAACAGCGGGTCGGTGCTGAGCAGAATCTTTCCATCGCTGCCGGCGATGTTGATGTCGTAAATGGTCGGCTCATAACGGATGAAAGAGGACAACATCAGGTGCACCGCGGAATCCTGTTGTAAGGCCCGGGCCACGGCGTCGTTGAGCGCGTTTGGATCATTGGGAGGTAACGTGACGTGCGCCATGCCATGCTCAATTGCCGCTCGCGCTGCCAGCATCACCTGCAATGCGGCAATGTCGGTATGTCGATAGCTCTGCTGGATTCGTTCAGAAAGCAATTGCGACAGGTAAAGAGCGGACAGCAGGATCACCATGGCGGAGACCATTACGGTGATTGCCAATACGAGCTTGAGGCGGATTCTCATGGCGGATGCCGGATTGGTTCTCTGGGATGAGGCCGAATTCACCCGGCGCTCAGTTTGAAATTTCAGCGATCTCCAGTGGACGCCTTGCAGCAGCCCGCCTGGGGTTAGTCACTGCTCTCCGCTGAATTTCCGTATTCCTTCAGTTTATTGTGCAGCGTTTTCAGGCTGATACCAAGAATTTCCGCAGCCCGCGTCTTGTTATTTCCCGTCGACTCCAGGGTGCGCAGAATCAGCCGCTTTTCCGCTTCGTCCACCGTGGTTCCGACGGGCATCTGCACCTGGTCGGAATCGACCACGGTGGAAACATGCGCCACGCCGAATCCCGGCGGCAAATGCTGGTGGCTCAGGACGCCGCTGCCGCACAGCACAACCGCCCGTTCCAGTACGTTACGCAGCTCGCGAACATTTCCGGGCCAATCGTACAATTCGAATTCGCGCAGCAGGTCCGGCTCAATGCCAGTCACCTGGCAGCCATGCCGTTCATTCATGGAGCGAATCAGGGATTCTGCAATCAGCGGTATATCTTCCCGATGGCCACGTAGCGGCGGCATTTCAATATTGAAGACATTCAGCCGATAGAACAGGTCATTGCGCAGATGGCCGTCCGCGATGGCGGTGGCGGCGTCTTTATTGGTGGCCGCCAGTACCCGAACGTTGATTGGTGTTTCCACTTTACTGCCTAGACGCCGCAGCGTGCGATCCTCCAAAACACGCAACAGCTTGGCCTGGGTAGCGATCGGCATTTCGCCAATCTCGTCCAACAAAAGGGTGCCTTCTTCCGCCAGCTCAAAACAACCGGCGCGACGTTCCACAGCTCCCGTGAATGCGCCCCGTTCGTGCCCGAAGATTTCGCTTTCAATCAGCGTTTCCGGAATGGCGGCACAATTTACCGCAATGAACGGTTTGCTGCTGCGACCGCTCAGTTCGTGCAGGGTCCGCGCCACAACTTCTTTGCCGGTACCGCTCTCTCCCGTGATCAAAACAGAAACATTGTTGGGTGCAATCCGCTCAATCAAGCGAAAAATACTCTGCATGGGAGCAGATTTTCCCACCAGAGAGCCCAGCACGCCGGTTTCCTCCACCTTGCGGCGAACATTCTCGATTTCCCGCTCTGCCTGTCGCTGCGAACCCGCGCTGGCCAGCAGCCGTTTCAGTCGAATCGGATCGACAGGCTTCTGGATGTAGTCGAACGCGCCCAGCTTCATCGACTCGACGGCGCTTTCGATGCTGCCTTGCGCGGTCAGCATGATGACCGCCATCTTGTTCTGCAACTCCACCAGATGCGACAGCAAAGTCAGCCCATCCATGCGCGGCATCTTCAAATCGGAGACGAGGATCGTGGGGTGCCAGTCCTGGATGCGTTCCAGCGCTTCCACGCCGTCTTCCGCAATTTCCGTAGCATATCCCCATCCTGAAATCAGTTCCGCCAGTCCCATGCGGGCATTGGGTTCATCTTCGACAATCAGTACTCTTTGGCTCATAAATTATTCTGGTTCGTTTCGGCCGGGAAAAGGCATATGTCCTGCAACACTGCAATTCCACGGTGCCTATCCTGTCCTGTTTGTACCATGGAGCCCGGTTTGCCGCTTGCCGCCCCTGTCCGCCCTGCGCCGGCACCCGGAACCATCCCCTCCATGTATTCTGAAGTCTCATATGAATCATGAGATTTCCGTTACAGATTTGCAGGAAAAACTGAAAGATACTGCGTCCAAATCCAGCACAGGATCGTTTTTTTTGTTGGACGTGCGGGAGCCCTGGGAGACAGAACTGTGTCGTCTGCCTGGAGCTCAATTGATTCCCATGGGAGATATACCTTCGAGAGCGCACCAGGAACTGGATCCAGAGGCGCACATCGTCGTTTATTGCCATCACGGGGCTCGCTCTCTGAGTGTAGTATTTTGGCTGCGCGAGCAGGGATTTGAACGAGCGCAGTCGTTAGCGGGTGGAATTGAAGCCTGGGCACGGGTCGCAGACCCCTCCTTGGCTCGATACTGAAATACGCGTCACCATGCATCTCTGACATTCCGAGGAATGCTTATGCCGGCCGAAGCTCTCCAATTTGCACGCCAGAATCAAAACCGATTTCTTGATGAGCTGAAGAATCTGCTGCGAATTCCGTCCATCTCCACGTTGCCGGAACATCGCGCCGACGTTCGTCACGCTGCGGAGTTTTTGGCCGCGGAACTCAACCGCATCGGCATGGAACATGTAGAGGTGATTGAAACCAGCGGTCATCCATTGGTCTATGCGGATTGGCTGCATGCGAAAGGCAAGGCGACCTGCCTTTGTTACGGACACTACGATGTGCAACCGCCGGATCCGCTGGAGGAATGGACGACACCGCCGTTTGAGCCGGCGGAGCGAAAGGGCAACATCTATGCTCGCGGGGCGGTGGATGATAAGGGCCAGATGTATATGCACCTCAAGGCGCTGGAAAGTATGCTGCACGCGCATCAGGGCAAGCTGCCGCTGAATGTTCGCGTCATCCTGGAGGGCGAAGAAGAGGTCGGCGGCGAAGGAATCGCCGAGTTTGTCCGCGAGCATCCGGAACGCTTGCGCGCCGACTTTGCGTTGATCTCCGATACGGAAATGTTTGCGCCGGATTTGCCGACGTTGTGTGTCGGACTGCGCGGCATGATCTACACCGAAATCGAGGCTCGCGGAGCTGCCACCGACCTGCATTCCGGCATGTACGGAGGCGCGGCGCCGAACCCATTTTTTGCGCTATGCCAAATCCTGTCTCAGCTGAAGGATGCCAACGGACACATCCTGATTCCGGATTTTTACGAAGATGTGGTGGCGCCCTCTGCAGCCGAATTGAATGCCTGGAAGTCGCTGCCTTTCGACGAAGCAGAATTTCTAAAGAAAGAAGTCGGCGCGTCCGCGTTGACCGGCGAAGAGGAATATTCCATTCTGGAGCGCCTCTGGGCGCGTCCCACGCTTGAAATTCACGGTATGCCCGGAGGATTTACTGGCGATGGCGCCAAGACCGTGATTCCCGCCAAGGCTGCGGCCAAGGTGTCGGTGCGTCTGGTTCCGGATATGGAGCCGCGAAAGATTTTTGATCTGTACAAAAAATATGTCGAGTCGATTTGTCCCAAAGGTATCTCGCTCGATGTTCGACTGATCCATTCCGGGGATGCCATCGTGATCGGCGTGGACAATCCATACGTCAAAGCCGCCACCGCCGCGTTGCACGAAGTCTTCAAGAAGGACACCGTCTTCATCCGCTCCGGCGGCTCGATTCCAATCGTCGGCGACTTCGAGCGCAGCTTGAAAATCCCATCCGTCATGATGGGATTCGGACTGCCGGATGACAACCTGCACGCTCCCAATGAGAAATTCTGCATTGCCAATTTCCATCGAGGCATCGAATCGCTGATTCGCTTCTTCGAGAAACTTGGCGGGCAACAGTAGTGCATTCGGGCTCGCCATCGAGCAGCGATTCCGGAATCCAGACCATGGGCGCTCCGCCGGAAATCTCGGGATTTGTTCTGGCAGGCGGTCGCAGTTCGCGGCTTGGTTGCGACAAAGCCCTTCTGCCCTGGCCTCCCAATGCTTTCGCGGAAGGGAACACCCAGACATTCTTGGGGCACACGATTGCTCGACTCCAGTGTGTTTGCAGCACGGTTTCTATCTGTGCCAACCGCGATGATCTGCCGTTCCCGGGAGCCATCATTCCAGACTCGTCATCTGGAAGCGGTCCCCTCGGTGGAATCGTAGCCGCGCTGGAACATTCGAGCACTGACTGGAACCTGATGCTGGCTGTCGATCTGCCGTTTCTCCCGGTGGAGGTATTGCAGGCGCTCGCGGCACGCGCAAGTCTGGTAAAGAACGTGGGAGCCGCGTCCAATCCTCTTTCGCCGCCAACGGTCGCTTGCATTCTTCCAATGTGGGATGGACAGCCACAGCCGCTCTGCGGGCTCTACCATTGTGCGCTGGCGCCAGCACTTCGAGTGGCGCTTGAAGCGGGGAAGCTTAAGGTAATGGGTGCACTGCACGAGGCGTGTGATCGAGTCGCCGCAAGTCCACAAATTCAATCCGAGTCGCCGTTTTGCATTGAAATGTGGGATCCAGCAGCTTTTGCAGCCACGCTGCCGTCGGAGCCCAATCCCAGCGATTGGTTTCTCAACATCAACTCCCCAGAGGACTGGCGGCAGGCGCAACTGCGGTGCTTCAGGTAATTCTCAGGGGTAATTGGCCCCAACTTCGGCTATCTTCAAAAGAATGGCAGACCGCACACCCACGCCGCCCCAGCCTTTCATTGCCTTTGAAAACGTCTGCAAACGGTTCGGCGACAATGTCGTGCTGGATGATGTCAGCTTCTTCGTGCTTCCCGGAGAAACTCTCTGCATTATTGGGCGTAGCGGTGTCGGCAAATCGGTATCGCTGGAAATCATCATGGGATTTCTCAAGCCGGATGCGGGCCGAATTATCGTCAAGGGAAAAGACGTCACCGACTTCACTGAAGAGCAGATGCAGTCGATCCGGCGCGATGTGACCATGGTCTTCCAAAGTGGCGCGCTATTTGACTCCCTGACTGTGTTCGAGAACGTCGCTTTTCCCCTACGCCAGCGTGGCGAGTTGAGTGATGACCAAATCGACCAGATCGTCAACGGACTGCTGGGGATGGTCGGCGTCAGCGAAATGGCGCAAGCCCTGCCCTCAGACCTGTCCACCGGCATGCGGCGTGCTGTGGCGATTGGAAGAGCGCTGGCAGCGCAACCGGAAGCCATCCTCTACGACGAGCCCACCACCATGGTGGACCCGCTGATGGCGCACTTGATGGGAAACCTGATCCAGAAAGTGAAAATCCAGCTCCGGCTGACCAGCATCGTGGTCACCCACGATATGCAGATCGCCGAAAAGCTGGCCGATCGCGTTCTGTTTCTACACGAAGGCAAGGCGGAGTTTTTTGGCTCGGTGGAGCAGTTGCGTCAGACGACCGACCCGGTCTTGCAGGAGTTTCTGCGCCTGGATGAACGCACGATGCCGAACCCCGCCTTGTGGAAATAGACCTTTGGTTGCAAGCGCCGCGCTTCGTAACCCATTCCAGTGGAAATGTTTGTGGTGAGGTACCTTCGTTCCGGAGGCGAACGTAATTTCATTGCAATCTGTCCCGCGACCATCTACCATCGTGGAAAGACCGGTTTAAAAAACGACGGGTCACCGTTATGGACTACGCGGCATCCAACTTTAGAGCCGCACCAGATAGCAGCAAAAAGAAATGACCTTAGTCGGTTTGCAGATTCGATAATAATTCTTTGGGAACTTGATTTTTTTAACATTCAGTTTGCATTCAGGCAAGTGACCACTGCTAAGATGGCCCTGACCTGTCTACTTCTTCTTGAAATCATTTCGCTTTCCTTCTGCCTGTTGTGGCGACTCACAAACGCAAGTAGAGAAGACACAGAATGGCTTCCCCTGATTTAAGTCATTGGTTTCCGGCTCGAAGTGCGGATAATTATGTCGAATTGCGCCCCCGGGTGGGCGGAATCGGCCCCGCTGGCCGTAGCCCCTCTCGCACAGTGACGTTCCTGTGGATGGCAGTCGACATTCTTACCGTCGTGGTGGCCGCCGCGCTGGCGACCCATTTTCGCAACACCATCTTCCTTTCCTACTTTGATAGCCGCGCTCCATTGGCGTCGAATCCTTCCTCGCTACTGCTGTACCTGGCAGGGTTCTCTCTGATTCTCGTCGTGGTCAGTCGAGCCCACGGACTCTACGGCCCATTACAGGCGTTTAGCGGCCTGCGGGAGCAGCGGCTCACGGTGCAGACCTGTTTCACAGCCAGCTTGATCCTGGCTGGGGCCTTGTACTTTGGACGCGCCGACTCCATCTCTCGAGCGGTGGTGATCGCCACCTTGGTCGGTACCGCGCTGTTTCTTTGCCTGCGGAGAGCCGTCTGGCGCCTCACCCTGTACAAACGCTATGAAAAAGGCTTGGATACGAAGAATGTTCTGGTCGTTGGAACCGGCTCCCTCGGATTAGCGATTCGCAGCCATTTACAGCGGATTCGCCATCTGGGTTTTACGTTTAAAGGATTTGTTCAGATTTCGCCGGACGGCGCCGAGGTTGGGAATCTTTATCCGGATTCGCAGACTGACGAACAGCCCATGGAAATTCTGGGAAATTTGCCGGAATTGGGTGATCTGATCCGTCGCCACTTCATCGATGAGATTTTTGTGACCGGGCCGTGCGAGAGGGGCGTGGTCAAGCGCCTGATTGCGCAAGCTAGCGTCTGGGGCATCGACGTCCGCGTCGTACCCGATCTGTACGACGGACTGGCCTGGAGCGCGCCAATCGAGTATGTCGGTCAATTCCCGACCATGCCGCTGCACCGTCATCACATCCCAGTCGTTGGGCTGTTGATGAAACGATGCCTCGACATCACCGTTTCCCTGCTGGCGTTAATCGTTCTCAGTCCACTGATTCTCCTCCTCATCATCGCCATCCGCCTGGACTCTCCCGGCCCGATTTTTTACGGGGCCGAGCGCATTGGCAGAAAGGGCCGCACCTTCCGCTGCTGGAAGTTCCGCACCATGGTAGTGAATGCAGATTCGCTGCGTGAGCAGTTTGATCACAAGAATGAGCGCGACGGCGTGCTGTTCAAGATGACCGGGGACCCGCGAGTAACCCGAATTGGTAAGATTCTGCGCAAGTATTCGCTGGATGAAATGCCGCAGTTTATCAACGTTCTCGCGGGTCACATGAGCGTGGTTGGACCGCGTCCTCCACTGGCCGGCGAAGTCCGGCTGTATGAACTGCGGCATCTGCGCCGCCTTGAGGTCCTCCCCGGGATCACCGGACTATGGCAGGTGCAGGCCCGTCAGGATCCCTCATTCGATCAGTACATTTCGCTCGACACCGCCTACATCGACAATTGGAGTCTCTGGCTCGATCTAAAGATCATGACCCGCACCGTCGGTGTCGTCCTCAGCGGTACCGGGACTTAGATCATTTCACTCGCACTCCAGACTTGTTGCATGGGCTGCAGACGCATCAATGCGTATCGTTTGTCTCTGACATTTTCACTGGTTAAACTAAGTCAGTGAAGCTCGCCCTGGCTCAAATCAATCCAACGATTGGAGATTTCCTCGGAAATGTCCGCAAAATCGTCGAGGTAAGCCTGACCAGCCAGCGACAGGGTGCCGATCTCGTGGTTTTTCCCGAGATGGCCGTGTGCGGTTATCCGCCCGCCGATTTGCTGGAAAAATCTTCATTCCTGGCCCGCGCACAGCAAGCGATCGAGGAGATTGCCGAGCAGGTCACCGGGCATCATCCCATTGCTGTTCTCTGTGGTTGTCCCACCCCGGCCCCTTCCAATTCCGGCAAGCGTGTGATGAACTCGGCAATGTTGTTGCGCGATGGTCGTGTGGAGTTCATTCAGTCGAAAATGCTGCTGCCGTATTACGACGTGTTCGATGAGCAGCGATACTTCGCTCCGGCGGCCAAGCAGGTTCTATATCCGATGGCTGGCGAGCGCATCGCGATCACGATCTGCGAAGATGCGTGGAACGACAAGAATTTCTGGCCGGAGCGCTTATACCCCGTGGACCCGGTTGAAAACCTGATGCACCAGGGCGCAACCTTGATCGTAAATTTGTCCGCCTCCCCCTACTATCGCGACAAGCGCGAGATGCGTCGAGCCATGCTGGCGGCCATCGCTCGTCGCCATCGTGTTCCCGTCGCCATGGTGAACCAGGTAGGAGGCAACGACACGCTGATCTTCGACGGAAGTAGTCTGGTGCTGGATGAAAATGGCGACACGATCGCACAGGCGAAGTCTTTTCAGGACGATCTTCTCTTCGTCGATTTTTCCTCTACCTGTCGCGCAATCCCGCCTTCGAAACACGACGAAGATGCCGCTGTCTACGATGCACTGGTGCTGGGGACGCGCGACTACGTGCGCAAGTGCGGCTTTTCTAAAGCGATCGTCGGACTTAGCGGCGGCATCGACTCGGCACTGGTGGCGACGATTGCAGCCGAAGCTCTGGGCGCGGACAATGTACTCGGCGTAGGCATGCCCAGCGAATACTCATCGCAAGGCTCGATCGACGACGCGAGGCACTTGGCGGAGAGCCTGGGCATCCAGTGGGAACTGATCCCTATCACCGATATTTTCCGGCAGCACTTGAAGGCGCTGCAGCCGATTCTCAAGACCTATCCGCCCGACATCACGGAAGAAAATCTTCAGTCCCGTATTCGAGGCGTGCTGCTGATGGCATTGTCCAACAAACTGGGAGCGTTGGTGCTGACAACCGGCAACAAATCGGAGATGTCCACCGGATACTGTACCCTGTACGGAGACATGGTTGGAGCTTTGGCAGTGATCGCGGACGTATACAAAACCTGCGTCTATCGCCTCGGTAGGTACGCCAATCGGGATCGGCAGATCATCCCGGAAAACACATTGAGTAAGCCGCCGTCGGCCGAATTGCGCCCTGGACAACAGGACACAGATTCGCTGCCGCCCTACGACGTGCTCGATCCGATTCTGGAAGCGTATGTCGAGCGGTATCAGACTGCCGAAGCCATTGTGCAAGCGAGTGCGCCGCCACTGGATGTAGAACTGGTGCGGACCATTTTACGCATGGTGGAGCGCAGTGAATATAAGCGTCAGCAGGCGGCGCCGGTGTTGAAGGTAACGCAGAAATCGTTTGGCGTGGGCCGCAGATTTCCCATTGCGGTCAAGGTGCAGGTTTAACAATTTGATTTAACTATTTGAGGAATATACATGAACATAAAGTCTATAGCTTTGTCAGCTCTTGCGCTGACAGTGATTCAAAGCGCCGCCATGGCGATTGCCCAGCAAGCGACTCCCCAGAGCACCCAGGCACCCACGTCGCAGACGACGCCGGCGGCACCGCCCCTCCCCATGAACACCGTTGGCCCCCCGGCGAAGATTGAGTTTCCTCCGTCCAATCCCAAGAACTTCACCGCGACCTCTCCTTCCGCGGAGGAAGTCAATTCTTTTCTGAAGCAGATCTGGGGATACGATCCGAATCGCGTGTGGGAAGTGGTCGGGATCCAGCCCACCGAAGCTCCGGGGATTGCTAGAGTCACCGTTCTGGTCGGGGAACAGGGAGTCTCCCATACTCCTGCGCCCACGGTTTTCTTTGTCACGCCGGACGGACAGCATGCCGTTGCCGGTTCCGATGTCATCACCTTCGGCGCGCATCCCTTTGCTGCAGTCCAGCAGAAACTGGAAGCGCGCGCCACAGGCCCTGCCCGTGGTGCCAATTCGAAGAGCCTGATGCTGGTGGAGTTTGCGGATCTGCAGTGCCCGGATTGCAAGATGGCAGAACCCATCATGGACAAGCTGGCGACCGACTTTCCCAATGCGCGTATTGTCTTCCAGGTTTTCCCGCTGACATCGATTCACCCGGAGGCCGAGAAGGCCGCCGAATACGCGGTATGCGTTGCCCAGCAAAAGGGACACGCCGCCTCCTTTCAGTTTGTACAGGCTGTATTCGATACGCAGGATAACCTGAAAACAGATGCCGACGGAACCCTGAAGGCAGCTGCAACCAAGGCTGGAGCGGATGCCGCGGCCATATCCGCCTGCGCGGCGACTCCGGCCGCCGCGAGTGCAGTCGCGGACTCGGTGGGGCTAGGGAAGGATCTCAACGTGAATGAAACGCCAACCCTGTTCGTCAACGGCAGACCCGTGCCGGTGACAGGCGTCCCCTACGCCACGCTGAAGCAGATCATCGCCTATACCGCACAGGAAGCAGCGCCTGCGGCGGCGGCCAGCCACTAGCAAGGGGGCGTCAGTATGATCTCCAGTCCGGCGGCGCGGAAAGAAAGTTCAGAAATGATTGTTCTTCCGCGTCGTTGGAGTGCCGCTTCATCGCTCGTTTCATCCCGCCTGAGCGCCCGTCATCAATTCGCCACTCCTTCCTGGGTATTGGCTCCATCGCGTGGGTCATAGACCACCCGAATCAAGCCGTCGCGATAATCAATATCGACGACTAAATACCGCAGCGTCTGCAATCCGATAATGCCGGAAACTTCCACTCCGGACTCCGTGCTCAGGCCATCCATGTTGATCACAAGCACGTCTTTCAACGGCGCACGCAACCGAGCAAAATCAAGATCGACTCCGCCCTCGGTATACAGATTCGCAACCCGCCCGCTCAGACCGGTGAGGCTATCCTGTGTATCGGAATGCACACTTCCGGCACTCTTCGCCGCCGGCATCGAAAGAATGCTGACGGAGGATCCTGAGTCCAGCAGAAACAGTCGCGGCTTCTTATCCTTCAATTCTCCATTGATAAAAATCTGGTGACCCACGCGCGCAAAAGGTGACCAGAGTTGCATCTCTGGGCCGATATAGCGGTCAACATAATGAAAGGTTCGCGCTGAAGCGAGTGCCCCGTGGCTTGCATTCTTGGAAGTGCTCTCCGCAGACGAATTGCCGACGCCGTTTGCGTTCAGAGAAGCGCCATGGTCCGCATGTTCGCCGGGAATGGGGGGCAATTGCGAAAGCGTCATCTGGTGCGCAGGGAAGTCAAGCTTCACATGATAGTTTTCGAAAACATCCGCGCCGATCAGGCCATCTTTGCCGACGATAGAGGGAGTGTTCGAAACCTCCACCAGGCAATCCTTGAACTCGAGTGAACCAATCCGCAGATCCGCTGCATAGGCCCAGAACCCGCTCATGGACTTCTGGTCGCCGATGCCGGAAATGGTGTCGCTTGTAACCGGAACCAGGCCTGCCTTCTCCGCGGTATCGCGATTCAGCAGAATCCCGGATAATCCTGTATCGAGTTCCAACTCAGCGTTCGCTTTTTGGTTGACGTTGATCTCGAAACCCATTCCATTGGTGGGGTGGTAGACGTCTGCCGCCAGACCCTCCAACGGCAGCGATGTCTCCCGGACCGAATGCGAAGCGAGACGGCAGCCGCCATTCTTGACCGTAACGGCGGCACGCAGTTGATCTACATACTCTTGTAACGAACGCCGCTGTTCCGCTGGGATGTCTGCGGTTTTCTCCAGGTAGTCGTCGATCTGCTGGATGCGCTCCGGCAGTGGAAGCCGCTCAATCCACGACAAGTGAATGTCGGGATCGTCAGGTTCCAACTGATAGGCCATGCGCAATTGCTCGTACCCCGACGCGCGCATCGACTCAATCCATAAGAGTTGATACCAGTCGTACCGTGTGCGCGCCAGGCACGGGTCCAGTTTCAGAGAGGTTTGATAGGCTTCGGCCGCCTCCGTCAGCCTTCCTTGGCGCAGCCGTATTTCTCCCTTGGCGGTGATCAGCGCCGAGCTGCCGGGATTGACCTCCAGGCTGCTTTCTGCCAGTCCCGAGGCCTCACTGATCTCGCCTTCCTGCAGCAGACTGCGAATCTGTCCGGCAACCGCTCCCAAATTATGTGGATCATTTCTTGCGGCGGAGAAGTAGAGTTCGAACGCTTTTGAGAAATCTCCTTGTCGAAAGGCCACGGCGGCCGGGTCCATCGACGGCTTTTGAATGGGACAGTCCATTTGTTGCGCCGACATCGTCGGCACCACTGAAACCAGACAGACCAGCAGCAACATGGCCGTGCCGATCTCCGCGCGCAACTTCATATCCATCCCCTCTTCAGAAGAATGCAGACAAATGAATGCAACCAGGCCAAGTTGTGCAGTTTAGGGTGGAGAATAACAAGGCGCGTCGCAACCCGCAAGAAACAAATGACGCTCAATGAAACTTTGGATTGCCGCCCGTTATGAATCGGGAAGATACCCGAAGAGAATTGAATCTGCTACACTCCTCTGTTTTGCGGTAAAGGCTGAACCGTCGCGGCGGAGCGACAGAAGATGACATTCAATTAGGGGGGACAGACTGTGAGTCAGATTCAAAAGGTCGGCGTGATCGGTGCCGGAACCATGGGAAATGGGATTGCGCATGTGTTCGCGCGTGGTGGCTTCCACGTGGTGTTGTGTGAAGTCGAGCAGCGCTTTCTGGATCGCGGACTGGAGACGCTGCGGAAGAATCTGGAACGCGAAGCCGCAAAAGGGAAGATCACGGCCGACGACGCACAGGCATCTCTCGCTCGTGTGACCGGCGTGCTCGATCGAGAACGATTGGCAGATTGCGATTTTGTGATCGAAGCTGCGACGGAAAAATTTGAAATCAAAAAGATCATCTTTGCTGACCTGGACCGGATCACGCGCAAAGACGTCATCCTGGCCTCAAACACTTCGTCCATTTCTGTGACGAAGCTGGCCAATGTCACCAGCCGGCCCGATCGCGTCATTGGCATGCATTTTTTTAACCCTGTACCGATGATGAAGCTGGTCGAAGTAATTCGCGGTATGGCGACCAGTCAGGAGACCTACGATCAGGTCCGCGACCTGGCCGTGAAGCTGGAGAAGACGCCCGTCGAAGTCAACGATGCGCCTGGATTCGTGTCGAATCGCGTATTAATGCCGCTGCTGAATGAAGCCATGTTTGCCGTGATGGAAGGCGTTGCTACTCCGGAGGCAGTGGATGAAGTGTTTAAACTCGGCATGGCGCACCCCATGGGACCGCTGACGCTGGCCGACTTTATCGGCCTGGATGTTTGCCTGGACATTATGCGCGTGCTGCAGGAGGGCTTTGGCGATCCGAAATATCGTCCCTGCCCGTTGTTGGTCCGAATGGTTGACGCGGGTTGGCTGGGCCGAAAATCAGGCCGCGGATTCTATCAATATTGAGTTGAGAATCGGTTGCGGTGCCTGCCAGCTCATCTCCGACTCTTAACTGCTCCATGGCCGGTTATTTCACTCATTCACGTCCGAAGGGTTGTGCCGCATTCAGCAGGAATTCACCCTTGCTTCAACCATGAAACGCGATACTCTTTTCATATGGTTCGTGTTACAGTTCTGGGCTCCGGTTCTAAAGGGAATTGCACCGTTGTCTCCACCAGCCGCACTCGTATTGTGTTGGATGCCGGACTCAGTTGCAGAGAAATCGTCAAGCGCATGCGCTTCTGCGGGGAAGACCCTGAAAAGTTGGATGCGGTCCTGATCAGCCATGAGCATCAGGATCACGTCCAGGGTCTCTCCGTGCTCGCGCGCCGCTGGAATGTCCCGGTCTATGCCACGCAGCCGACCCACGCCGCATGGAAAGCCTGGATCACTCCCCGAACCACCATGAGCCTGAACCAATGGCTGGAGCTTCGCCGCCAGCAGTACGCCGAGTCGATGAAATCAGGCGCCTACGCAGAGAACGACCCGGCTGC
>JAJXZK010000427.1 GCA_021780095.1 Acidobacteriota bacterium
GCGCTCCACCGGCTCAACTGGTAGCCCGCAACGACGCCCCTTCAGACCCGGCTGCAACACCAGACCCTGCTTTCGTCAAACGCGTCAGTATGCCGGTGAAACATTCGGTACATTCTGAGCACGGACATAGTTACTACGTCCATCACGTTCGCCACGCATCTTACGTCCGCCGGCGCCGTCATCATAGAAGCATGTCTCTGCTCGCCGCCGGCTTACGCTGACACAAAACTGGCCGAGCTGAACCGGGCGATCTATCTGCCAGGTCCGGCAACATGAAGTCGCTTCAATGCCGCGACTCTGCCGCCGCTGCTTCCGGGCCTGCTCCCAACAACTCGTGTTCGCTCAACCGGTTTACTTTTCGCAGTGAAGGAAACATCAAAGTCCAGACGCCAGTAACCGCGATTGCCCCTATCCCTCCAACCACGACGGCCGGAACCGCACCCCACCATTGAGCCGTCACGCCGCTTTCAAAACTCCCAAACTCATTACTGGCTCCGATAAATAAGGCATTCACAGCACTCACGCGCCCACGCATCGCCTGCGGCGTGGCCAACTGCAGCATGGAGGAGCGGACAATAATACTGACCATGTCGGCTGCCCCAACAATAAATAAAGCGGCCAAGGAAAGCGCCATATTGCGCGACCATCCGAACACCACCGTAGCCGTCCCAAATATCACCACTGAATACAACATACGCACTCCTGCATGATGGCTGATGGGCCGCCACGTCATCAATATAGAGACGGAAAGAGCCCCCAACGCAGGAGCAGCGCGTAATATTCCCAACCCTCTTGGGCCGGAATGCAGAATGTTTTCAGCAAAAATCGGGAGCAGCGCAACCGCACCGCCCAGCAACACAGCAAACAGATCCAGCGTTGTAACACCGAGCAGGAGCTTTTTGTGCCACATGTATCGGAATCCCGCCAAAAGCGTTTCCGCCGAGATTGACCGTTGTTCCTGGCGTCCGGGCCGCACCGAAAGCGATGCGAGAAGAAACAAAAAAACGAATAACGTTGCTAGTGCAAATACGTACACGATTGCGCCACCCTCCAGGTGTTTGCCTGTTGGGCTGGGCAGCCAGTGCACTAGCGGCAACGTGAAAAGCAATCCGCCCATCGCCGGTCCGACAAAATTCGCCAGTTGAAAGATTGAGGCGCCCCAGGAAACGGCATTGACGAAATCTCCCTTCGGTACCAGATGTGGCAGCAATGCCGAACTCGCCGGGCCGCTAAACGAGCGCCCAGTTCCCACCAAAAACAACACTGTAAACAAGGCAGCGACACGCTGGGTCCCGATCCATGAAAGGTAAAACAACGTTCCCGTACAAAGGCATTGCAGCCCGTAGCAAACCAGAATGATGTGTCGCCGGTCGTAGCGATCGGCTGCATGCCCGCTGACCAGTAGAAATAGAATTCCGGGCAGAAACAGAGCGAGACCGGCATAGCCAAGGTCGATGGCTCGATGGGTAATCGCATAGATTTGCCAGGAAACGGCGACCGCCTGTGCCTCAGCGCCGATGATGACGAGGAGCCGGGCCAGCTGATATCGGCGAAAATCGCGGGAGGCAAATGCGGCAGCGCCGCGAGCCCGTTCGTGCGGAGTCGACATTCCTTCTATCCTGTCACAATTCCACTGGGTCATGCTTTGGACGAGACATCGTCGTGCGCCATGCCGCTGCATACCGGCCGTATTTGACCACGGGTATCCCGGGACATTGGATACACAAGCGGGAACCGCGCTCGCGGGCGACGCAGCCTTCCGTTCGCGCTAACTTACTTGCTGCAGACTGGCGCGCATGCCGCGATTCAGTATGGACTCCACATACCCACTCACCGCTTGAGGGAATCCTGGCAATCCCCGCAAATCTTTGCCCCACCAATCCTCGCGTTGCAGTACCGATTCGGTCAGCTTGCGGATTCCCTCACCCGACCCGTCAAACCCTGACCATAGGCGCGCAAACGTCTCCAAAATCGATTGGCCATCCTGAATGCAATATTCTTCGCCGCCGCGATGGCCAATCAGGGCGCCATCCCGAACTTCCGTCCCACGATAAAACGTAATCAGCGCGGCGAGCGCGAAGGTCAAACGAGCGGGCAGCTCGCCTTTCATCGCAAGGTACTGTTCGACAGATGGCAACACGCGCGTCTTGTACTTCGAAACCGAATTCAAGGAAATACTCAGCAATGCGTGTTGAATAAACGGATTGCTGAAGCGCTCAAACACTGCGAGGGCAAACGCGTCCAGGTCCTGCCTCGGCAAAGCCAGGGTCGGAATCACCTCGCTGTAAATCGCGCGAGTCATAAAGTCGCGGATCAGCGGATCCATCATGCATTCGCCCACCAGGTTCTCGCCCGCCTGATACGCCGCCGGCACAGTGGCCGTGTGTGCGCCATTCAATATGCGCACCTTGCGGTCTCGATAAGGCGTCATATCCTCGGCAAAAATCACGTTGAAGCCCGCTTCGCGCAGCGGCAGTTCCCTCCCCAACGCAGGCGACCCTTCAATCACCCAAAGATGAAAGACCTCCGAGGTATTGAACAAATCATCGACGTATCCGGACTGTTGCCACAACGTCCGAAATTCATCGCGCGGGAAACCGGTAACAATCCGGTCTACCAATGTATTGGTAAAAACGTTGGCTTCGGAGATCCATTTCACAATCTTCGGATCGATGCCCCAATTTGCCGCCGTTTGCAGCACCGTTTGTTTCAACTTGTCGCCGTTGCGCTCGATCAGCTCACAGGGTAAAAGCACAAATCCCTTCGACATATCGCCTGCGAACGCCTTGTATCGTTCGATCAGCAGCAGTGTAAGCTTTGCCGGAAACGACACCGGCGGCCGATCGCTCTGTTGGTCTGCTGCCCCATACACAATGCCTGCCTCGGTGGTGTTGGAGACGATGAAACGAAGATCAGGGTTGTGCGCGCACTTCAGGTATTCGTCGAACTGTTTATACGGATCGATGCCGCGACGGATCGCAGTGACAATGCGTTTTTCTTCGACCAGCCGGCCGTCCTCGATGCCTCGCGAAAGATGCGTATATGCCCCGTTTTGCTGATTCAGCGTCGTTACTGTCCCCGGAGTCATCGACGCCACTACAACCACTCGTCCGCGGAAGAGACCTTTCCGGTTCATGCCGTCGATCATCCAATCCACGAATCCACGGAGAAAAACACCGGTGCCGAATTGCAGCACTCTTTCCGGCAGGCCCTCCGCCGTTCCTTCGGGTGTCAGTTCCGGATGATGTTTCAGGAATTCCGCGTCCAACCGCGGCAAGTTTGCAATTGTTGATTCTTCCATCTTTGTCGATCCACCTCATCTCCATCCCAAATGTAACAGTGTCACACTGTCTTCGAACCTGTGTCTTTGCTGGGTAAGGAAGCGAATCTGTGCCGAGGACTGGGTCTGGGAGATGTGGCGGAAAAGATGGAGATCGTGCTTCAGAGTCGATGACGGGATCACTTTCTCTTCGCGGTGACTGACGCGTTCGTCGCTGCGTTCACGGCTACGCCCATATGACATGTAGTTTTTAGTCTTCTGCTGAACTCTTCGACTCAGGTACCTGCGATGTACGCCTCATTCTGATGGGGAGATTCTATTCGTGCATCGCCGTGCAAGCCACCCGGGGAATGGAGTCTACACTTCTGCGTAGCTCGCCAACGCCATCTGGTTGTGGATCAACAGCGTCGACCCGCGGAAATCGAGCAAATGCCGGCTTTTGAAATCACTCAGCGTGCGGGTAACCGTTTCGCGAGAAGCACCAATGCACTCGCCGATTTCACCATGCGTCAGTGTGAGTTCGAATTGGTTGCCGTGTTTGGTTTCATCGGCGGCTGCACACAACTCCAGCAACAACCGGGCCAGCTTGACGGGTGCACTGGGCGCGAGTCCGACGGTGCGCAGCTGTTCACATGCCCGCGTATAGTCCATGCTTAAATCGCGCGCCACGCTTGCATAGGCAGCCGGATAGCGCATCAGGAATTCCAGGAAATCCTGCCGCCTCACCGATGCGATTTTGCAGGGATGCAACACCTCTGCGGTCATTTCATACTCCTTGCCAGAAAGAACTGAGGTGAGCCCCGGCAGTTCCCCGGGCCCAGCAATGCGCAGGATCAGCCGTCGACCATCAATCGAATTCATGGAGAGTTTCACCTGTCCCTCCAACAAAACGTAGACGCGCGACGGATTTTGTTTCTCCTCAAACAAAACTTCCCGGGGCTCATATGTCTGGCGAATTGACATCGACTCAAAGTCGGCCAGCGCTTGCTGTGGCAATGCCTTAAAAAACTGGCCTGCATAATATGGCTCAGAGAGATTTGTCCGGTCGGCGTGATAGGTGTGTGGCATATCAATCATTCTCCTGATCGTCGTTTGTTGGATTGCGCTGAGCTTGCTCTGCAAAAGACTCGGTCAACGGGCTTGCAGTAAGAATTGCAGGATGTTTTTCTCGACAAATATGGCGCAAAACCTGCATGCCGCTGACGTCAACATAGGTCACATTCCGCAGATCGACGGTCGCCGAACGCATATCGAGCGTGGCGGCCAGGTCACTCCACACTGCCGCCAATTCCTCGGCCCATGGTCCAACGACTCTTCCCTCAAGCTTGATGACGGCTGCATTCGGATTGTTTTCGATCGTTATGCGTAACGTAAGTTGGCTCGTGCCTGCGCCATGCCCTCACTAATGGCACGTTTTGGGCCGAACCTGATCGGTCACGCGGCCGAATCCTGCATATTACTCGTAGGAAATAAGTTATGGGCGGGTTTTGATGCGGAGATTTGTTCGATTGCAAAGTTACGTGACGAAGTGACGAAGACGATATTTCGTCGCCGAGACTACATATAGTCGCTGCGCTCGATGCCAAGCTTCTTTAACTTGGAGTTCAGCGTGGTGCGCTTCAGACCGAGTCGCTCGGCTGCTCCTCCGGAACCGCCAATCACTCCACCGGTTTCCCGCAGCACGCGCAGGATGTGTTCCCGTTCGGCGGCTTGCAGGTTCGGGTCGACTTCGGAGGCCGCCTCGGATTCGGCACTCGCCAGCTCAACCAGCGGAACATGGAGCACCCTGCCGCGGGTAAGAATCACGGCGCGTTCGATAAAATTTTCCAGCTCTCGAATGTTCCCCGGCCATTTCCAACTCGCCAGCGCAGCCATGGACTCCTCAGGGATGGATTCGATCGACTTCCCCATGTGCCGGCAATGCTTGTCGACGAAATGGCGAACCAGCATCGGAATGTCGCTTTGGCGATCGCGCAACGGCGGAGAAACTACCGGGAAAACCTTAAGGCGATAATAAAGATCGCTGCGAAATTGCTTCTCTGCCACCATCTTTTCCAAATCGCGATTGGTGGCCGCAATCAGGCGAACATCCACGCGAATATTCTGTGTTCCACCCAGCCGCTCAATCTCCCGCTCCTGCAGGGCACGTAGCAGTTTGGGCTGCAGATCCAGCGGCATCTCGCCAATTTCGTCCAGAAACAATGTCCCTTCGTGCGCCAACTCCAACCGACCCATTCGACGCGCAATCGCTCCCGTAAAGGCACCCTTCTCGTGGCCAAAGAGCTCACTTTCCAGCAGGCCAGCAGGAATCGCGGCACAATTCAGCTTGATGAACGTCCTCTCGCGTCGAGGACTCAGCCGGTGAATCGCACGCGCCAACAGCTCCTTCCCGGTTCCGGTCTCTCCTTGAATCAGTACAGTCGCATCGGTCGGTGCGACAATCTCAATATCCTTCAGCACATGTTTCAGGCCGGTACTCTCGCCAATGATGTCCTCAAACCGATGCTCCATGTTGAGCTCGTCTTCAAGGTAATCCTTCTCCTGCGAAAGTTTGTCACGCAGATCGGCAATCTGCCGAAAGGCAAGCCCATTGTTCACTGCCATTGCAATCTGACTGGCAATTTGCCCGAGCATGTCTGCTTCGCGCTGCGTGAAGGCAGACTCCATGCGGCTGGCCACCATCAGAGTTCCCAACGTCTGTCCTCGGTTAATTAACGGAACCCAGCATCCCGACATCATGTGTTTGTCTGTCAAATGACGGACCGCTTCTCTGGCATAAGGGCCGAGGTTAATCTGGCTCAGCAGGACCGGCTCGCCCAACCGAAAGGCCGAGCCGGCAGGTGAATTTTCAATCGAGATGATGGTCTCCGTCTGTTTAGCCTGCTTGCCCTCGCCGGCTTCAAGAAACTGTTCACGCAAGCCGCCCGATACCGGATCGCGAAGCGCCAGCGTGGCGCAATCATGCGGAACCACATCGCGAATGCTGGCTGAAATCGCCGCCAGCATCTTGCGGATATCCACATTGGCTAACAGAACCGTACTCAGCTGCAGCATCAACGCTTCTTCCGCGCGTTTCCGATCGGTAAAATCGCGAGTAATTTTGGCAAAGCCAGTCAGCTCGTTGTGCCCGTCGAAAATCGGCGTAAGCACGACATTCGCCCAGAAACGCGACCCATCTTTCCGGATGCGCCATCCTTCGGCTTCAAATCTTCCCTTGGCTTTGGCGAGCCTCAATTGCTCGTCCGGCTTCTTTCGCTCCGCCTCGTCATCGGGATAAAAAATGGAGAAGTGCTGCCCGATAATCTCGTCCGCGCTATAGCCTTTGATTCGCTGGGCTCCCGGGTTCCAGGTCGCGACATGTCCCTTGGGATCGAGCAGGAAAATGGCATAGTCCTTCACGCTGTCGACAATCGACCGCAACTGTTGATCGGATCGCCGCAGCGCATCCTGCGCCGTGCGTTGAAAGGAAACATCCCGCACGAAGCTGAGAACGATCGGACCATTCGACGTGTCCACCGGGCGAAGCATGATGTCGACTGGGATTTCGCGGCCATCTTTCCGCAAGCCAAACAGGTTCAGTCCGCCACCCATCGATCGGGTCCGGGGCTGCGCGTTATAGTCCTCGCGATAGGCGGGATGCCTCCCGCGAAAACGCTCGGGAACCAGGTTTTCAATCGGCAGGCCTGTCAGTTCCCCCGAACCATACCCGAACATCACCTCTGCCTGATGATTTGCCGCACGAATGTCTCCCTGCGTATCCGTGACCAGGATGGCATCGGGGGAAAAATCGAAAAGTTGTTGGATCGCCGGAAAAGCGAACGTATCCTCTGGAGGCATGTGCGTTAGTACCTACTCTAAGCGCTCAATCGTCGTTCGCCGAGCACCTGAAAATCAATTTCCACGTTTCAGAATATTTTGTCGCATCCGCAAGCGCCAGCCGAATCGTGACTTTGCGACGTGACCTCCCTGCCGCGGCGTATTTTTTTTAACCGACAGAAGCAAGAAGATTGCCCTAGAATCTTTCCAGATTATTGGAAACAATGATGGATCGTCGGCCTTAGGCCGATCATCAGATTACGAGTGCTGCGGCGAAGATGCCCCTAAAGGAATTGCAATTTCATGAGCGAAATTTCTCCGGGGTTAACCTCCGAGCCCATCAGTGCGACCGTCCCTCGGCTGTGGGCCGTCAGCCTCACCAGCCTATTATTCATTTTGTTGCAGAGCGCCTGCACGGTCGCCGTCGCTTTCAGTGGGGTCAACGCTGCCGCGGGGCTGGCATCGTTCGCTGCCGCCGTCGGCCTTACCCGGCTTACGGGCAGTTTTCACGCTGATCTGATTCGCATTCCCATGATGGTTTTGGCTCTCGCAGGTTCGATATTCACCCTTTATATCGTCCGTCGTGCCCGGGTTTTGCGCGCCCGTCCCGCATCCCAATGGCGGCTCCGCCCTCTAACCTCGAAAGAAAAACGCAAGGAAACCTTTCAGATTGTGCTTTCCATACTTACCATCCTACTGCTCGTCGCCGAAATCGTAACCCACGTGGTACTCAATCACGCCTTCTAATCGAACCGGCGATCCGTTAAATTACGCGATGGCTGCGCCCTTGCAGTGAGGCAGCGCGTCATGAAATATTCACGCACCTGTCTGACAAACGGCCCTTTACCTGTGAATCGGCGCTGGACCCTTTCGATCATGAAAATTGGCCCCCCAGCCAAATAAATTTGCTTTCCTTGTAACCAAAGGCGACCCATAAGATTCTAACGTTGCACAGCCCGCGTGGAAACGCGCGAGTCTGCAAAACCAGGAGGATTCACAATGAAGAATTCGATGAAATCGATCATGCTGAGCGCAGCGGTGGGCGGAATGCTTGGTCTTCCCGCAGTAACTCTCCACGCAGCTACTCCGAACTCTGCGCCCAACACTGTATCGGCCAACGGCCAGTATCTTGGTCAAACCGCCTTTTCAGGGCTGTCCGCCATGGAGAAGCACTCTTGTAAGGGCAAGAACAGCTGTAAAGGCAAGGGTGGTTGCAAGTCCAGCGACAACGGATGCAAAGGCAAGAACAGCTGCAAGGGCAAGGGTGGTTGCGCGACCGACGGTTCAAAGATGCCTGGCTAGTTCTTTGTGGAGATCGTCCCCCCTGCGAAGGCACTTTCCTCCTCGCGGGGGGATACTTCAACTGCAATTCCTCAGGATGAAACATGCCGGCCAATCGTTTCAATGGATTTACCGAATACGGCGTAGGGATTGGGTTGCGCGTCCCCCATTACCAGCACATTTTGGAGAAGAAACCGGTCGTCGATTGGTTTGAGATTATCTCCGAAAACTACATGGTGGATGGAGGACGCCCGCTGACCGTGCTGAACTCCATTTTGGAGCAATATCGTGTCGTGCAACACGGTGTCTCCATGTATTTTGGCTCTGCCGATCCGCTGAATCCTGAACACTTGAAACGCCTCAAGGCCCTGGTTCGCAGAACGGGCACACCATGGCTCTCCGATCATCTCTGCTGGGGTAGCGTCGATGGTCGATATACACACGACCTGCTGCCCATGCCCTACACCTTTGAGGCTGCCAGAATAACCGCGGAAAAGATTCGCCAGGTTCAGGATTTTGTCGAGGTTCCGGTGGTGGTCGAGAACGTGAGCAGCTATGCGGAATTCCATGTTTCCGAGATGGCGGAGTGGGAATTCCTGAATGAAGTCGTCGAACGCGCCGACTGTGGAATCCTGCTCGACGTGAACAATATTTATGTTTCTTCCCAAAATCATAACTTCGATCCACTCGTGTATGTCGATGCGGTGCCAGCGCACCGGGTGGCACAAATCCATATCGCAGGGCATTCAAAGTTCGAGAAATACATTCTCGACACGCATGATCATCCCGTTCTTGACCGGGTATGGAGTCTGTACGAGCGTGCGATCGAGCGCTGCGGTCCCACCGCAACGTTGCTGGAGTGGGACGATCGAATCCCTTCCTTCGAGGAAGTGCATGCCGAAGCGCTGAAAGCGAACAAGTACCTGAAAGCGGCCTCGACTGATCTATCAAAGCAGGAAAACGTCCTGGAGTGCGCACGATGACCGGCCTGCAGGAACTCCAACATCGCATGGCGAAAGCCGTGATGCAACCCCTGACGGCGCGGGAGCAGATGCGACGCCGGAATTATGCCGGGCAGTCGAATGAAGCCGAGGCTGACCAGTTCGTTCGTCCCAATGACCGGTTGACGTCATTTGAGCGCCTGGAGATCTACAACCGCCAATATTGGTTTCGCTTGTTCTCATGCTTTGAAGAGGATTTTCCAGGCGTGCAGGCAGTCGTCGGCCGCAAGCGATTTCAGGGGCTGATGCGAGCCTACCTTGAGGCGCACCCTTCCACTTCATTCTCATTGCGCAATCTGGGCTCGCGACTAGTGAACTGGCTAGAAGAGAATCCTGCATGGACTGAACCGCACTCTGAAATGGCTCTAGAAATGGCGCGCTTGGAGTGGGCGGATATTGAGGCCTTCGACAACGCAATATGGCCGCCATTGACTGTCGACGCGCGATCGCAGATCAACGCGGAGTCGCAATTGAGGTTGCAGCCGCACGTACGTCTGGTTGAAGCGCACTATGCCATTGACGACGCGTTGATCGCCGTTCGTAATGAAAGCGGAAGCAGAGACACTTCCAGCAACAACGCCTCGACCGGACACGTTAGTAGACGCACGCGAGCTCTTCGCGAGATGAAACGAGAAACCGTGCATATCGCCGTGCACCGGTTTGAGGATACCGTCTACTACCGCCGACTTTCGGCGGAAGACTATCGATTATTGCTGGCACTACAACAGGGAGTCGCACTGGGAGATGCAATCGACATTGCCTTTCACGGTAGCTTGATTCCAGAACATGAGCGACCGGCGTATTTGCAATCGGCCTTCGCCTATTGGACAAACATGGGATGGTTTTGCACGCCGTCCGTAGATCGAGAATGTAAAGGAAATTCATGAAGGCTTTAGCTACGTTGTATGCTCGTTTTTCTGCCGTGGCCTCCTATTTTCAGTCTCCATTCTTGCTGGCTGTGCGCCTCTATTGGGGATGGCAATTTGCCCAATCCGGATGGGGACGATTGCATCATATAAGGCAGGCCACCTCGTTCTTCGCGAGCTTGAACCTTCCGTTTCCACAGGCGACCGTCATCTTTATTTCGAGCCTGGAATTTGTGGGAGGAATCCTGTTGATCGTTGGCCTTGCGTCCCGGCTCACCGGCTTGTTGCTGGCCGGCGATATGGTGGTGGCGTATTGGACGGCAGACCGCGAAGCCCTCTCCTCGATCTTCTCCGATCCAGGAAAATTTTATGGGGCTGACCCTTACACGTTCTTATTTGCGTCTTTGATGGTGTTGATGTTTGGCGCCGGACTATTCTCGATCGATGCATGGCTGTCGCAGCACTACCAAGCCGGGATCGATCGACAATGATGCAGACGTTGGAGATCAGAGATGAGGCGCAGATGATTGCGTCCATTCTTGCAGGAGATTCGCAGCAGTTTCACCAACTCATTCGTCCTTATGAGAGAAGCCTGTACGTCATGGCGCTCTCTATGCTGCGGAACGACGCCGATGCAGAAGACGCTGCGCAAGAAGCGTGCCTGAAGGCATATCGAAACCTGGCAAGCTTCCGCGCGGATTCAAAATTCGGTACCTGGCTGGTCAGCATCACGCTTAACGTAGCCCGCAATCGACTGCGCCGAAATCGATTGACGCACATGGAATCTCTCGACGTTCCACCCGAAGAGCAGGGGCACGTCTCGCCGGCCCTATTGCGAGATTGGAGGGAAGTGCCTTCCGAAGTTTTAGAGCGCGCCGAGGTACGACTGATCCTGCGCAAAGCAATCGTTGCCTTGCCGGAAATCTACCGCGAGGTATTTCTCTTGCGAGACGTGAGAGAGTTGAGCATCAAAGAAGCCGCGCAAGCATTGGGCGTGAATGAATCGGTTGTCAAAGTGCGGCTGCATCGCGCTCGAACGATGCTCCAAAAAACTCTGGCGCCGGAATTGAAAAGCCTGGTCCCTCAGAAAGGGAGGTGGTTTCCATGGTTATAGATTGCAAGCACGTTTGGAACAACATCTCGGGTTATTTGGATGGGACTCTCGATCCAGCTGTCTTGCAGCAGGTTCAGAAGCATTTGGAGCATTGCGGTATTTGTTCTGCCATTCTGGACTCGACTCGAAATATTCTCATCCTGACCGCCGACGAACGCGTCTTTGAGCTGCCTCTCGGTTACAGCGACCGTTTACATGCTCGGCTGGAAGCAGAAATTCAAGGAATATCTCTGTCTCCAAAGGGCGGTTGATCCGTGGAGGTGACCCGCATTAACCTTCTTCTCTGGCTCGTTTCAGCGCATCGATCTTCTCCGCAAGATCTAGAATCAATTCAGCCCTTCTGACAAATGGCGCATCGATCATGCGCCCATCCAGCGCAAACGCCCCTATCCCATCGGTCACCGCCGCGCGGGCCGCTTCCACACAACCCAGAGCCGCAGCAATCTCTTCGGAACTCGGCGAAAAGACACGATTCGCCAACCCGATCTGACTGGGATGGATACAGCTTTTCCCCCCGAAGCCTAATCCCCTCGCAACCTGAGCCTCGCGAGCAAAACCTTCTTCGTCCTTGAGGTTTGCAAATGCACTGTCGAAACAAGGGAGGCCTGCCTCTCCAGCAGCCAGCCGCAATTGGAGACGAACATGGTGAGCCGCAGCACCATCACCTTTCTGAATTCCAAGAGGTTCGAAGAGATCGGCAAGCCCAAGTTGCAGACCGACAACTCGTTCATCGGCGATGGCGATCGATGTCGCCAGCCGAAGCCCACGCGCGGACTCAATGGTGGCGAGAATGGCGATGGGATTTTTGAGGTGGCGCTTTGTCTCAAGCGCTAACAGCGCAGCAACTGCCTCTTTGATCTCCGACGGATCCTCCACCTTGGGCAATGCCAGCATCGCGACCGAAGGGAAAACCGCGGCAGATAAATCCAGTGCAAAGTCAGCAGAGCGAACATGGTTCACACGTACCAGAATGACCTTCCGAGTATGAAATTCCCTCGCGAGAAATTCTCTCAGATGCCTGCGCGCCTCCGATTTCTGCGCCGGCAGAACCGAATCTTCCAGATCGAAGCAGATCGCATCGGCTGCCGAAGCCAGCGCCTTGGGAAATAAGGCAGGCCGATCGGCGGGAACAAAAAGCTTGCTGCGCATCAAGTCAATTCGTCCATCGCGGGAAGCTTCTCTCATTCGGGTTTCACCCCCTTCACCACGTTTGCTCTTTCCAATGAGGTGATCTCCTCCTCGGTATAACCCAATGCTCGTAGAACTTGGACAGTATGTTCGCCGAGTCCCGGGGCCACGCGATGGAATCCTCCCGGCGTGGTGGATAATCGTGGGGAGATCGCATGTACGGGGACCGTACCCATTTCGTCGTCAGGGAGTTCAACCGCGATGTCACGCTCCTTAAAATGCGGATCTTCACTGATGTCTGCCATGTCGTACACCGGCCCGACAGTGACAGAGCATTTTGCGAAGTATGCAACGCAATCTGCCTGGGTCATTCCGCCGATAAAGTCTCCAATCATCGAGTCGAGAACGAAAACATTTTGCAGGCGAGACGCATTGGTTTCGAAGCGCGGATCGTCCGTTAGTTCAGGACGCCCAATGGCGCGAAAGAGTCTTTCCGCCATCGCCTGTGTCGAAGCCGAAAGACAAACCCATTTGTCATCGCTGGTGCGATACACGTTGCGCGGCGCGCTGTTGGTGGAGCGACTTCCGGTTCGCTGCTTCACTTTTTCTGTAAGCCTGTAATTCGCCGCTTGAGGACCCAGGATTGCGAATAAGGGATCGAGCAAGGGGATATCGATTACCTGCCCTCGTCCAGAATTCACTTCAACTTCTCGCAGCGCCGCCAGAACACCGATCGCACCATACAATCCAGCGGTCATATCCCCCAGGTAGATCGGCGGCAGCACCGGTTCGCGGTCTGCAAAACCGTTCATCGAAGCGAATCCCGACATACCCTCCACCACAGTGCCGAAACCTGGGCGATCCCGATACGGCCCGGACTGGCCCCAGCCGGAGATCCTTGCTACGATCAACTTGCGATTATGGTCGAACAACACGTCCGGACCAAGACCCATCTTCTCCAGCGTGCCGGGGCGAAAGCTTTCCACTAGAATCTGTGCCTGCGTCACAAGGTCGATCAGGATTTTGCGAGACTCCGGCTGGTGAAAGTCCAGACAAAGGCTTCGCTTGTTTCGGCAGTAGGCTTTCCATGCGGTCGAGATTCCAGACACCTTCCAGTCTCGGAGTGTATCCCCGGCGAGCGGTTCCACTTTCAACACGTCCGCCCCCATGTCTGCCAGCACCATCGTTAAAGTATTTCCAGCAACAAGGCGCGACAGGTCCAACACCTTTACGCTTACCAGCGGACCCACCGCCCGCTCTTCAAGTTGGATTCGCTTAAACATGTTTCGCTAGGGTGCTCTAAAAGTTTCTGTATCCCTGGAGACTCGACAAATCCTGTTTCGCTTTCGCGCCAACATGTATTGCGCTTGACAACCCAATCTTCCTCAATATATTCCTTCGACAGTTGAATGCTTTCAAAACATCACTCTATCGGCATAAAATCGATTTCTCTCCTGGCACGGGCGAGAGGCGTTCTGCTCTCTTTATTCTCTGCATTTGCCATCGCCGCACTTCCGCCCCTCGCGGCGCAAATACAAACTCGACCCTTCACTCACAATGGATATCAACGGCCCTATTTGATCTACCGGCCTGCACATCTTGCAAAGAATCCTGCCGTGGTGTTCATGCTCGGCGGCATTGGCAGTACGGCGCAATTTACATCGAGGAATTTTGGCTGGACGCAAGAGGCAGACCGCTACGGATTCTTAGTCGTCTTCCCCGAGCCCGTCGCAACCGATCCCAGCAAACCGGCGAACAAGACGAACATTACCTTTTGGCAAATGAGAGGCTCGCGCACTCGCCTTCTTGCGCCCAACGCCATGTCAGTCGATGACGACGGCTATTTGATGGCGATACGTCAAGATGTTCTCCGCCGTGACCACCCCGATCGCAAGCGGGTATTCTTCGCCGGCTTCTCAAGCGGTTCGGGAATGGTGCAATTACTTGCGTCACGGCATCCAAAGGAAATTCGTGCCATCGCCGCGGTGGCGACGCCACTGATGGAGCCCCCGACGAAGCTTGCGCGTCCTGTCGGCGTGCTGTATATCCACGGCGATAGAGACGAGCAATTCTCCGGTTTTGAAACGCTAAGCCCTCACTTTGCAACGACGCCGCATGGAAATTGGGTGACATGGGGCTATCTGGACGGCTGTCAGACCCAGACCGTGGAGAGGACCGCTTGGGGCGTGCGCTTCTCGTGGCAGGGTTGCCGACGTGGTGTCCCAGTCATTGCGGATTTCGTGGTGGGTCTCGGTCATAATTGGGCTGGAAGCCTTGACTCAAAATGGAACCAATTCCCACGGACACATCATTCGCTCAACTTGACCCACATAGCCTGGCAATTCTTCGCCAGCATGCAAACAAAGTAGCTCTTCTACAAATTCCTCTGAACAGGACAGGCTGCCATCCGCAACTCACACCATCCAGTCGATCCATCAATCCCCGACCAAGTGACGCCACGCTGGCAGTTCGCCGTCGGCGCTGGAATTCTTGGTTGGGTTCTCGACGCATTCGACTTCTTTGTCGTGATTTTTCTGTTTGACACTCTGGCTGCGCGATTCCAAGTCAACAAGGCGGACATTGTCTATACGCTTACGCTGACCCTGGCCATGCGGCCCGTCGGCGCTCTTTTCTTTGGCACGTTTGCTGATCGATTTGGACGCAAACGTCCGCTCATCTTCTGCGTTCTGTTTTTCTCCACCGTCACCATCCTCTGTGGATTCGCGCCGTCGTACATTTTCTTCCTGGCAATGCGCGGACTCTATGGCATCGGCATGGGTGGATACTGGGGGATTGGCGCATCTTACGCCATGGAGAGTGCGCCTCGGCGCTGGCGCGGCGTACTGTCCGGCATAATGCAGAGTGGTTATCCGCTTGGATATCTGCTGGCGGCCGTTGCCATGCAAGTGATCGTGCCCGTTTTCGGGTGGCGCTCGATGTTCATCGTGGGCTCCGCCGTGACGGTGCTCATCGTCCTGTTCACGCTTCTCGCGCCCGAATCGGAACCCTGGAAGTTGCACCGTCAGCCATCGCTACGCAAGATCTTCGGCACCCTGTGGAGTCACATCGGCATCTTTGCATATCTTCTGCTGGTGATGGCGGTGATGACCTGCCTTTCCCATGGCACGCAGGACCTATATCCGGATTTCCTCAAAACACTTCCTGGGCTCACCCAGCGGAGAATCCTCGGAATGAATGTCATGTTCGGGCTGCCCGTGATTTACAACATTGGTGCAATCCTGGGGGCGCTGTTCTTCGGGCACATATCGGAATCAATTGGTCGAAGACGATCCATTATTCTGGCGCTGGGAGTGTCTTTGCTCTCGATCCCGGCATGGGCCTTCGGCTCCTCCCTGCTTGCGCTGGTCCTTGGCTCCTACTTCATGCAGACGGGCGTGCAGGGCGCGTTCGGGGTAATTCCGGCGCATTTGAATGAACTCTCTCCGCACGCCATTCGAAGCCTATTTCCGGGCTTTGTCTATCAGTTGGGAGTGCTGATCGGCTCTCCCGCCGTTTCCTTTGAATATGCGCTCCGAAACCGCCTGGGATACCCGTGGGCGCTGACGAGTTTTGAGGCATGCGTCATCGTCGCTCTGTGTTGTATCTTCACTTTCGGCCCCGAACGCCTTGGCCGCAATTTCTGGGTTGCCGAATAGCGGAATCATTTTTCTTCGTCGCCCACTGTCGTAGATACTGTTCCTATGTCAGCGACCGCTGCAGTATTAGGAAAGATCGGCCTTCCAGCAACTATTAAGAACATTGCAGCACACAAATGGGATGTGGTGATCATCGGCGCGGGACACAATGGTCTGGCCTGCGCTACCTATCTGGCTCGCGCGGGCAAATCCGTGTTGGTACTTGAGAGCCGCGAGCGTGTGGGCGGTGCCTGCACCATTGAAGAGCCTTTTCCCGGGGTGCTGATGTCTCCTTGCGCCTATCTCGCGGGGCTGTTGCATCCGCTGGTGGTTCAGGAACTTGATCTTCCCCGGCGTGGTTTTGTGTGGACGCCGGCGGTGAACGGTCTGTTTGTTCCGTTTCTGGATGACAGCAGTATTCAACTGTGGGATGACGACAATCGTTGCGAACAGGAAGTACGCCGGTTTTCTCCGAAGGATGTTGAAGGCTGGCGCGCCATGAGTGATGTGGTGCGGCGACTGCGAGATCTGCTCCGCCCCGCCGCAGGCATGTTCGACGGTAACATGCATGACAATCGACGTGACACATGGATCGGAGATGCGCCAACCCACGAGCAACTGGAAGAACTGCTGGCGGGTGATGCCGAAGCCCGCAGCCTGCTCTTCGACTGGTCCATGGCCGAATTCGTCGAGCGATATCTGACCGATGAGCGCTTGCAAAGCGCCTATCTTGGCCAGGGAGTCATTGGCACCAACGCGAGCCCGTTCGACGCCGGTACGGCTTCCATCCGATTCCATCATTCCTCCGGCAGGCTTGGCGGAATGCCCGGCATGTGGGGGTACGTGAAGGGCGGCATGGGCATGGTCTCCTTCTTTTTTTGCGATGCCGCACGCGACGCTGGAGCGGCCATCGCCACCGGCGTTCCTGTTTCGCGCATCCTGCCAGAAGAAGGCGTGTTACTAGAAAGCGGCGAACGGATTATGGCTCCGATTGTCATCTCGAATGCCGATCCGATCCGCACTCTCGACTTGTTGAGCACTGCCGCCGACGCGGCATGGGAGAAGAAAGTGCGCTCCATGCCTATCCAGGGCTGCACGGTAAAGCTGAACGTGTTGTTGCGTCAACTACCCAACTTCACGGCGCGCGCTGGGACGCTCGAGCCTCATCATTTCGGCCAGATCAATGCGCCGTTGACGAAATCCGAGTGGAAAGCAAGCTATGCCGCGGCCCGTGCAGGAAACCTTGCAGAGCACCTGTGGTGCGAACTTTATTTTCAAAGCGTGCACGATGCCAGCGTAGTTCCTGCGGGCATGCACACCATGAGCATCTTCGCGCAGTATGTGCCGTACGCTTTTTCGTCGGGTAGTTGGGAAGATCGGCGCGATGAGGTACGAAAACTGGCTTTGCAGTCTGTCGCCCGTTTTTGCAGCAATCTGAACGACGCTGTTGTAGATGCACAAGTGCTCGGCCCACCGGATATCGAGCAGAAAGTAGGCTTGACAGGTGGACACATTTTTCAGGGCGAGTGCCTGCCTGCGTATATGTGGAATCATCGCCTGTCCGCCAGAACTCCAATGAAAGGCGTCTATCTCTGCGGCGCGTGTACCCATCCGGGCGGAAGCGTCATCGGCATCAATGGCCGCAATGCTGCCATGGCAGTTATACACGACTTGAATGGCTCGTGATAGGAACTCCTGCGGAAATTGCCATGGAAATTATTCGCTGAACAAAAAACTGGCAACTCCGTGAACGATGAGAGTACAACAAAGCCAGTGTTGTGGAAAGCTTGCAAGGAGGGAATCGTGAACGGCTCTACATTAGCTCCAACAGCACCAGGTGCAAAAAGCGGCGGACGCACAATCCTTGGCGTGCTACTGATCATCACCGGCCTTTTGGCCATTCTTCTGCCATTCATCGCAGGCATTGCGG
>JAJXZK010000309.1 GCA_021780095.1 Acidobacteriota bacterium
CTCACATTGCACTCGCCGTCATCGATCCGGCGCAGTTTGCCGCCATCGCCTTTCGCCAGATGCTGGAAGCCCGAGGCATCACCGTTACTGGATCCGCGACCGCGCACCATCGTCCCTCCATCGACACCGCGATCTATGAGCAAAGCGTGATGCGACCTCTGGTTCTGCCCCCACCGTCACAATCCAACGCCGTCGCGCAGATTGCCCCAGCCGTACCGTCCGGCTCGGTCGTGCTGGCGTCGCGCACCTCGGTGCCATTGCTGCAAGACATTACGGTCACCAATAAAGTGAGCCAGAATTTGCACGCGGAAACCTGGCTGCGCCTTCTCGGCCAGCACTTCGGCGAAGACGGCTCCATTGAGGAGGGCGCTCGAGTGGTTCGCGCGCAAATGCTACTCGCCGGCGTGCAGCCGCAGGATTTCTTTTTCTACGATGGCTCCGGCCTTTCGCCGGAAGATCGCATCACTCCCCGCGCTTTGACCACGCTGCTCCGCTATATCGCGGAACAACCATGGGGAGAGGAATTTCGCTCCACCCTCCCGACTGGGGGAATTGATGGAACATTGTCCGATCAATTTCTGCATGGTCCCCTGCACGACAAGGTTTTCGCCAAGACGGGAACGCTGGAAGAAGTGAACGCGCTCAGTGGCTACGTGACCTCGAAGAATGGCAGAACGCTGGTCTTCTCCGTTCTTTGTAACGGCCACATGCCAGAGGCCAAAGGCATTACCAAAACCATCGATGCCATCGTGACCGCAGCAGCAGAGACCGATTCAGTGCGATGATAAACAGGAAGTCAGCCAGTTCCCCAACCTGAGCCGAATCGTCGATTTCCTTTTCAGGAGGAAGCATGTCAGAAACAAAACCGCAGACCTACGCAAATCACGCCCGCCTCGATCCCTGGTACCACTTTTTTTTGGCGCCAATCGCGCTGATTATTGTGATCGCATCGATCGTTCACCTGGTTCGGCATCCACATCTGTGGGGTCTTTTGCATGTCGTCCTGGCCTTCGCCCTATTCATCCTGGTATTCAAGGTTCGCACTTATCCGCTGAAGGTGCAGGACCGCGTCATTCGGTTGGAGGAGCGGCTGCGCCTGGCGACGCTGTTGCCGGAACCGCTGCGTTCACGCATCGGCGAATTGGATATCCGCCAGTTAATCGCGTTGCGCTTTGCCTCCGACGCAGAAATACCCGCGCTGGTGGAGCGTACCTTGAATGAAAAACTCACGCAGAAACAGATCAAGCAGGCCATTCAGAATTGGCGCGCCGACAATTTCCGCGTCTGAAGCGCGAGCGAGTAAAAAGGACACAAATTAAGCCAAGGGAAATCCAGGCTTTTTTACAAGGAGGAGACGTTGAAGCCAGCGATCCGGGTATTCGCAACGGTGGGAGTTGCAGGCGCAATCCTGCTGGCCGGTTGTCATCGCCTGCCGCCGTCGAAACCCTTGAACGAACTGACGTCCACGGAGATGCGCGGCTACACCGTCTTTCAGCAGCAGTGTGCTCAATGCCATCAAGCCAACAGCGAGCAACCGCTGCATGGCCCCGGACTGCAGGGAATCTTCAAGAAGCCCTACCTTCCCAGCGGCGCCCCGGCGAATGATGATCGTGTTCGTGCTGCTGTCGCCGAAGGCCGCAACATGATGCCAGCCTACGGCAACGTTCTAAACGATCAACAGATGAACGACCTGCTGGCCTATCTGCATACTCTCTAAAATTGGTGAAGCGAAACCTCCCGGCTACACTAAGGACAACGCAATTTGCGATCTGTTGGCCTATTTCCACACCGTATGAGCGAGCCCGAACAGAAACCCAGTCCCACCAAGCTCCAAGACAGCGCCGCCCGATTTCCGGGAGTGGCCGCGATCGCTTTGTGGATGCTGTTGGAGTCGCTGATCGGAGTGTTCGGGGTGCTGACCCATCACTTTGCGAGCCATGGCGCGCGCATCGCGGTGCTGGTTGTGGCCACTCTTCTTGCGCTGGCCAGTCTTGGCCTGCTGCGGATGCGCCGCTGGGGTTGGGCGCTCGCCTTGGCCGCCGCGTTTCTCACCAGCAGCTATGGCATCTACATCATTCTGCGTTTCCATCAAAACAATTACTGGGTAATGACGCTGGCAAATTTCGTCTTCTTCTTCTACCTGGTGCGTCCAGAGATCCTTCGCCGTCTGAAATAAATCTGACGCAACCAACAACGCTCACTTCAAATACTTCGCGAAGAAGGCAAACATGCGGTTGTCCGCGTCGGTAGTATCTTCCGGTCGATAGCCTGCCTTGTTGTTGGGATTTTGAAAGGCATGCCCCGCGTCCGCATACTCTTTCACGTCCACGGGATGGCCAATCGCCTTCATCGCGGCGGCAAAATCTGCAACATCCTTCGGCGTGATGCCGCGATCCTGCGCTCCAAAGTTCCCCAAAATGGCCGCGCGAATTTTCTTCAATTGCGCCGGATCGGTTTCCAGCGCGCCATAGTTGATGGCCACCGCACGCAGCGACGGTTCCGCAATCGCTAGTTGCATGGCGAAACTTCCACCCATGCACCAGCCCGCCGCGCCAATTCGGTTCACCTTCACATATTTCAGCGTCTTCAGATATGCCACGCCGGAGCGAAGATACGCGACTCCGCGATCCTGCGGCAACGCCCGCATCAACTCATGCGCCATCTCGGGATCGGTCGCGACCTGGCCTCGATACAGGTCAACGGCCAGCGTCACGTAGCCGTGCTCGGCAAACATCTGCGCCTGCTGTTTCACCCAGTCATTCAGTCCCCACCACTCGTGGATAACGACGATCGCAGGAAAGGGTCCAGCCCCCTGTGGGCGATACAAAACGCCGTGCACCGTTTCCGTGCCGCTCGGAAAGCTGACGTTTTCCGGGCCGATGACATTGGCGGCTGGTTTCGATTGCGCGGTTGCCGAAACCACGCAACCCAGCGAAACAAGCACGGAGAGAATCAACAAACAGCGTGAAAGCGTCTTCATTCTGACACATCCTTGCTGGCAAAGTGGCGCTGCGGAAGGCGAAGGGGTACACAGGATGCCTCCACACAACAACGATACGCTGCCCATACGCGCTCGACATCAAGGCTTCTTGGTTCCAGCCCGATCGGCTAACCCATGTGCATCCCGCCGTTGACGTCGAGCACATGGCCCGTAATATAGCTGGCCTGGTCAGAGGCAAGAAACACCACAGCACCGGCCACATCCTCCGGCGTGCCCGCGCGATCCAGTGGGATCTGCGTCAGCATGGCGCTGCGCTGTTGGTCATTCAGCACATCCGTCATCGGCGTCGAAATATACCCGGGCGCAACAGCATTCACGGTGATATTCCGCGACGCGAGCTCGCGCGCCAGGGACATGGTCAGGCCAATCAATCCAGCTTTGCTGGCGGCATAATTCGCCTGCCCCGCCTGTCCAGTTTCTCCCACCACGCTGCTGATATTGATGATGCGACCCCAGCGCGCCTTCAACATGCTGGAGGAGACGGCCTGGGTCAGCAGAAACGCGCCCGTCAGGTTGGTTTGCAGCACCGCATTCCAATCCGACAGCTTCATCCGCAGCATCAAGCTGTCGCGCGTGATGCCGCCATTGTTCACTAGAATCTCTATTTTCCCGTACTGTGCCACCACCGCTTTGGTGGCCGCCTTAATGGAGTCTTCGCTGGCCAGGTCCATTTCAAACGGCATGGCTTTTCCGCCAGCCGCCTCAATTTCCGCCGCAACTTCACCCAGTTTTGTCGCGTTGCGCGCCGCCAGCGCCACTTGTGCTCCTGCCTTGGCGAGGGCTACGGCGCAGGCCCGACCGATACCCTGGCTTGCGCCGGTGATCATGGCCACCCGGCCATGCAATGAAATCATGCAGTCATCTCCTGAATTTCAATTTGGCAACCCTCGAGAAAATTATAGAAGTAAGCGAACGGGGAATGATTGTGTTGCGCGCACCGATAAGCCTACGCTCTTACGCCATGGCCAGCACGGGTGCTAGTTGCCAAATGTACACTCGCTGCTCGCGAGCGAAATGCAGCACCGGCGGAATGTCGGGCAGGCGAATCCCATGCGCCTGGGGCAGATCGTTTACTTCAATTTCGGCTTCCGCAGCTTCCAGTGGCCAGGGCGCGTGATGGATGTTGCCTTGCAGGAGTCGCCCCGACCGATCATGGGTAAAGAGGCAATAGCGCTCGGTCAGAAAATACTCGATCGTGTCGCGGGCGCTTCGACCGCCGGTCTGCGGACCCATGCCGCGATACGTCGCCCGAAAATTGACCGGCTTCTGGCTTAGCAGGCGAGCACTTTCATAATGCAGCCAACCATTCGGCCGCTCCTCGACATGCATTTTCGCCCAGTAATACGGCAGATGAAACCACAACCGTGCCGCCATCACCGCCGCTGGATTGGCCGCGTCCAGCGAAAAGAAAAACACTCCCGGAGTTCCGCTACGCTCCTCGCGTACATAGGTGCGTAGATTTAGTTCGGCAAAGCGGCGAGCGCCGGGCACGCTGCCCAGCCCGCGAAATCGAATCCGATCCATCGCAAACGGCACAATTCCTACCCAGCCGGTTCCGGCAAAGCCGTCGACGACCAATCCGCGCGGCAAAAGCGGCGCGATTTCCTCCGCGGCAATCGGCCAATGCGCAAACAGCAGGCTATGCCAGCGCTGGCTCATCACCCAGGGCCGTTCCGGCATTGCCCACGGCCGCTCCGTCGCAAGTGTCAGTACGTCGCCCATCGCTTCAGTCACCGGCTTGTAGTGTTTCGACGTTGGATGCGAGTCGAAATCCACCACCACCGCATACTACCCGCTTTTACAGTTCGCCTAACTCCAAAAGCCTCGGATCGCCTCTTTTATGACACGCCCGGATGGGCCTGCGATACTCTGAAAGTCGACTTCCTTGATTGAAACAGATTGGACCCAGAAAGCCATGCCTCCCGAAGATACACGCCCCGCTTCCCCTGACGCTGATGTGACTGAGGTCTACGCCATCCACGGCGCAGATCCAGAGGTTCTGGCGTACGCGATGGCAAAATATTCCCGTTCCGCGCTCTCCATGAAGCAGTCGCTGCGAGAATTGAACGCCCAGCGTGCCGAACAGTTCCTGAACACATTCTATTTCCAGTATGGGCACCGCTCGATCGCGGATTTGGCGCACATTGCCTTCGCCGTGGAACGTTTGTCGCTGTTGGCGGCCATTGTGCTGGTCGATGAGCAGCGCTGGGATGGGCAGGAACGCTCCACTCGCTATCAGGATTTCAAGAAAAGCGGCTGGTATCTGCCGGCGTTCGGATCCGATGCCGAGGCGCGGCAGTTCTATACGCAACAAATCGAAATGCTATTCGCCAGCTACGAGGAAATCTCCCGTGGTGCTGTGGAATTGCTGCGCACCCAGGTCAACAAGCCCGAAGAAATGAAGCAGGAAGCCTACGACCGCACTTTACGCGCTCGCGCATTCGATGGTGCGCGGTATCTGTTGCCGCTAGCCGCGAACACCTCGCTGGGAGAGATCGTGAACGCGCGCACCCTGGAGACACAGGTCTCTCGACTGCTGTCGCAACCCCATGCGGAAGTCCGCCGGCTGGGAGAAAAACTGCGCGAAGCGGCTGCATCGCCGTGCTGGAATGTGCAACGCGCGGCGCTGGAAGACTTGCAGCGTGACATCGCCGCCACCGATCCGGTGCTGGGCGAACGAGCTGCCGCGTTGCTGTTGCGCGAGGTCGCCGTCGCTCCCACGCTGGTGAAGTATGCCGCTCCAGTCGAATACATCCAGAAATCGCGCAACGAACTGGAGCACGCAGCGGTGGAGTTGATGGAGTCCGCGCCTATCCAGCCTTCGCCGCTGGTCGACCTGGTCGAGGCGGACGGTACCAACGCGACGTCAGAACGCGAGTCGATTGAGATTGAAATCGTCACAACCCTGCTCTACGGGGCATGCCATTATCCCTACCGCCAGATCCGCGACCACGTTTGCGCTCTGGATGCGCCGCGTCGCGATGAGTTGCTGCTGCTGGGTACCCGGCATCGCGGGCGGCATGATGAGCTGTCGCGCGCATTTTCTTCCGGCTACCAATTGCAGTTCGACATCCTGATGGATATCGGCGGTTTTCGCGACATGCATCGCCATCGCCGCTGCGTGCAAACCTTGCAGAGCTTCACCAGCCTGCACGGCTTCGACGTTCCCGAATTGATCGCCGCCTCCGAACTGCGGCAGCCCTATGAACATGCAGTTCGCGAGGCCCACAGCGCCTTCGAGACTCTGTCGCGGGCCAACATTCCAGAGGCGAAGGAGACCGCTCAATATGTTCTGCCGCTGGGAACACGATGCCGGTCGCTGTTTAAGATGGACTTCGCGGAGGCGCTCTACATTGCCGAACTACGCAGCGCGCCGCAGGGTCACATCTCCTACCGCCGCGTTGCCTGGGAGATGTATGAAGCCATCGCCAAACGCCATCCCGTCCTGGCAAAGAATTTCCGCATTACCGACGTGAACGTGCCCATCGATCCACTGCAGCGATAAGCCCGCGAGCCAAATCAAGTTTCTGAAATACGGAATTTCTTCCGACGAAGGCAGTAAATAAGAATTTTATTTGCTGGGCAGGAAAATGATTTCCGCTCGATTCGCCGCAGGTTTCAGCTCGTAGTCTGCCGTTACAAAGGTGCAGGGCACGTTTTCAGCAAGTTCGATTCCCAATGCGTCTGCATACGGGATTTTCAAGTCCGCTTTTAGTATGGCGGCTCGAACCGCACGCTCATGCGTCACCGGGATCTTTTGCATCCCTACACTGGACAGGCGGGAAAGAACTCGGTCGAGTTCCCTACGTCCGTCGCGTCGATATAGAATCCCTGCCATCTCTCCCCAATGCAGCGCGCAGACGATGACGGCGCAATCGCCTTCCACATGGCGGTTCAGGATTTCGCTCACCTTCAGTGACCCGGCTTCATCGTCGAGGAACCGCAGCAACGCGCTCGCATCCAGGGCATACGTCACCATGTGGAACGCTTGTCCTCATCGCGCCGCTGTTTCGCCAGCATGTCGCTTCCGGATGCGCGACCGGAGGTGATCCCGCGCAACTCGTCGACCAACGGCCGGTTCACCGGGCGCAGGATGATCTGATTCCGCTCTCGCAGAACGGCAAATCGCATACCCGGCTTGATCTGTAGCGCGGTTCGGATTTTCGCGGGAATGACCAGCTGTCCTTTTGTGCTGACAGTGACGGTAGATTCTTCCATGTAAGACAGTATAGATCAATTACTAGGCCTTACAATATCAAATAGTAAGACGATGGTTGCGCGGTAAGCCAAATCTGGTCCGCTCGGGCCTCCACGTCCTGCGCAGGCGATGCGCGCTGCCCCGGGGCGGAACGGGAACCGGCGGGGTGCGAGGAGCACTTGTAGGAATCCCAAGCCCCGCTGGTTACTTTAGTTCTGGAAAAGAGTTCGCTATTGTTTCGCCTATTCCCGATTTGGTGCTAAAATCCCGCCAGTACCCAAAGTGGATTTCGATTGCTGCCTTCGATACAAAAACCGGTCATAGCGTGTCGCGGACAATTCAATTCCAACTCATCCCCGGAGATTAGAAATGGCAGAGGATAAAGAACGCACACGTGCGATCGATCTGGCGCTGGCGCAGATTGAAAAGCAGTTCGGCAAAGGATCCATCATGCGCCTCGGCAGCAAAGAGGCAATTGTTCCCATATCTGTCATCTCCACCGGTTCGATTTCTTTTGACGCTGCGCTTGGCGTCGGTGGTGTTCCGCGGGGTCGCGTGATTGAGATTTTCGGGCCGGAGTCATCGGGCAAAACGACCATCACGCTGCAAATTATTGCGGAAGCGCAGAAGGCAGGCGGTATGGCGGCCTTTGTGGATGCCGAGCATGCGCTAGATCCTCAATATGCAAAAAAGCTCGGGGTCGATGTCGACAATCTGCTGATCTCTCAGCCGGACTACGGCGAGCAGGCCCTCGAAATTACCGAAGCGCTGGTGCGTTCTGGTGCGATCGATGTGCTGGTGGTCGATTCGGTCGCGGCGTTAGTGCCAAAGGCGGAACTCGACGGCGAGATGGGCGATTCGCACATGGGATTGCAGGCGCGGCTGATGTCACAGGCGCTTCGCAAGCTGACCGGCACCGTTTCGAAGTCGCGGACATCGCTGATTTTCATCAATCAAATCCGCGAAAAAATCGGCGTCATGTTCGGCAATCCCGAGACGACAACCGGCGGTCGCGCGTTGAAATTTTATTCCTCGGTACGCATCGATATTCGACGCATCGCCGCCGTGAAAGAAGGCGACTTGGTCGTAGGGTCGCGAACCAAGGTGAAGATCGTCAAGAACAAAGTCGCCGCGCCGTTTCGCGAGGCGGAATTCGATATCTTGTACGGCGAAGGCATTTCGCGTGAAGGCGACGTTCTGGACTTGGCCGTGCTGCACAACATCGTCGAAAAATCAGGAGCCTGGTACAGCTTTTCCGGCGAACGGATCGGGCAAGGACGGGAGAATGTCCGCCAATACTTGAAAGACAACAAAGATACGTTCACGCGGATCGAGACGACCTTGCGGCAAAAGCTGGGGATCGCAGGCAAGAGCGATGCGCCCGACGTTCCGCCCATCCCGGTAAACGGAGCCGCCGCGGCGCAGGAAGTCGTCAAGGCAGGCAAGAAGTAGAAGCTGGTGGTAGAACGGTCAAGCATCAGGTCGGTCATTTCAATGATGGTTGACCTTTGCTGTTGGATCGCGGGCGGTTGCATTGCTTGTTCCACGGCAGGCACTTACAATCCAATGTGTTGTGAATACTGTCCGCGCTATCTATCCCGGCACCTTCGATCCGCTGACCAACGGCCATCTTGACCTGATCGCGCGCGGCTCCAAAATCTTCGATCATCTAGTGGTCGCCATCCTGAATAACTCTGAAAAACAACCGCTGTTCTCTGTGCAGGAGCGGGTTGAGATGATCCAGGAAACAACGCGTGACTTCGACAACGTTTCCGTCAGCCAGTTCGACGGATTGTTGGTCGAGTTTGCACGTCTGCAGCATGCTCAGGCGCTGCTGCGGGGCATCCGCGCCATCAGCGATTATGAGTATGAGCTGCAAATGGCGTTGATGAATCGACGCCTCGCGCCAGAGCTGGAAACTGTGTTCATGATGCCCGCGGAGCAGTATTCCTACCTTAGTTCCCGTCTGATTCGTGGGGTGTTCCGGCTGGGGGGATCGGTCGAAGGACTGGTGCCGCCTACCGTTATTGAACGCCTGCACGCTCGCGCTTCCCGAGATCGCAGACAAGAAGGCTAGCGTCTCCAAATCATCCACGCGATTTGTCACAGCAGGGCGACATTTCCATCTGCAGCGGGTTCGACCGAACGGAGGCAATCTTCGATGAGACGCTATCTTACTCTGATCCTGTTCCTTGGTTCTTCTCTAGCATGGTCCGCGCCCAACCCAGCCGAATACAATGTGAATATTCACGTCCTTTCATCGCAGGACGACACCGCCTACTGGGGCGAGACTCCGATGCTCTATCAAACGCTCCACGTCGTGATCGATGGAAAGAAATACACGCTTCGGGGCAATCCCATACGTTTCGCGCATACGATCGTCGTGTTGTCTCCCGGGAATTACAACGCGAAACTCGTCACAGACAAGCGGAAAGGGACGTACGCCTACCATCGGGAATATGAGCTTCTGTTTCCGGATCAAACTACGAGCAAGCTTACAGTGATTGGGGAGACGGAGTAGGTATTCGCGGATATTCACCGCTTTCCGGCGACCACACTTGGCCTGAGCCGTCAACTCTGCGAAACTAGAAGTATTATGACCACCTCAGTTGCCCAGAAAATCTTCGCCGATCGCGTCAACCGGATTGAAGTTTCCGCGACCATGGCCGTGACTGCAGAGGCAGCTAAGCTGCGCGCCCAGGGGATCAACCTGGTGGATTTTGGAGCAGGCGAGCCGCACTTTGCCACGCCGCGTCACATCAAAGACGCCGCGATTGCCGCCATCGAAGGGAATTTCACGCGCTATACGGCGGTCAGCGGGATTCCGGAGTTGCGCAAAGCCATTGTCGAACGTCACGCGACAGATTTTGGATCGTCTTATTCGCCGGATGAAGCGATTTTCACGACTGGCGGCAAGCTGGCCTTATTTGAGGCGATCAATGTGCTGGTCGATCACGGCGATGAAGTTGTGCTGCCGGTGCCTTACTGGGTTTCGTTCAAAGACATCATCCAGTTTGCGGGCGGTACTCCCGTGTTCCTCGAAACCAATGAGGCAGAAAATTTCCGCGTCACCGCGAGCGCCATCGAGCAGCTGATCACGCCGCGCACCAAGGCCATCATTTTGAATTCGCCCTCGAATCCTTCCGGCGCGGTCATCGCTCCCAAGGACCTGGAGCAGGTGGTGCGGCTGGCGCATGCGCGCGGCATCTATGTGCTGCTCGACGAGTGTTACGCGTATCTGCAATACACCGGTGTGCCCATTTCCGGCGGCAGTTTTACAGATTGCAAAGAGCACGTCATCGTTCTCGGCTCGCTGTCGAAGACTTACGCGATGACCGGATGGCGCGCTGGATTTGCGTTGGGACCGAAGCCCATTATTCAGGCCATCTCCAAGATGCAAAGCCAAAGCACTTCCTCAACCGCAACATTTGTGCAGAAGGCTGCTGTGGCCGCGCTGACGGGTTCGCAGCAATGCGTGGAGGAGATGCGCACGGACTACATTTCGCTGCGCGATCAGGTGTTGGCAAGGCTGAGCGAAATTCCTGGCGTGCGCTGCACGGTGCCGGAAGGCGCGTTCTACGTCTACCCGAACATTTCCGCATTCCTGGGCAACGGGAAGGTGAGTAGCGCCGCCGAACTCTCCACGCGGTTGCTGCACGAAGCCCACGTGGTGACGGTGCCAGGCGAGGCCTTCGGCACTCACGACCACATTCGTCTGTCCTATGCCGTGTCGCATGCCGACATCGACGAAGGGCTGAAGCGGATGAAGACGTACTTCGCCAAGCTCAGCTAATGCCGACGGATGGGACACTTCGCGAGGCCGGTCCCGCTGATACGGACCGCATCGCTGCACTGGTGAATCGGGCCTTTTTGGCGGAAAGCTGGTTCAAGTCGGTGGACCGCACGAATGCCGCACAGGTGCGGGAGTTGCTGAGTAAAGGTGTATTTTTGCTGCTCGAGGAGGAGGCGCGACTACTGGCTTGCGTGTATCTTGAGCCGCGTGGCGATCGTGTCTATCTGGGCATGCTTTCCGTCGAGCAGAGTGTGCAGGGCCGCGGAATCGGCCGCCGCATGATGCAGGAAGCTGAGGATTTTGCCCGCCGAGCAGGTCACGTCGCCATCGATCTGCGCATCGTACATTTGCGCGAAGAATTGCCGCCGTATTACCGCAAACTTGGCTATGTGGAGGTGGGTACGGAACCGGCGCCAGATTTTCCCGGCGTAAAGATTCCGATCCACTTCGTCCTGATGAGCAAGTCGCTTCTGACCTGACCGTTGCCCGCCAATCGATATGACGACACTCACTCCATTTCGTCTGCGTCCCTGGTTCCGCCCCATGGTTTGGGGTGTGCGGGACCTTACTCCCTGGTACGACTACAAAATTTCCGACCAGCCTATCGGAGAGGTGTGGTTGAGCGGAAATGATTGTGTTGTGGATACGGGCCCGCTGGCTGGAAAGACGCTGGATGCGCTATTCCACGAGCGCAGGCAAGACCTACTGGGAGAAAGCGGCGCGCATCAGGAACGGTTTCCGCTGCTGATGAAGGTTCTTTTCCCGCGGGAAAAACTGAGCGTGCAAGTTCATCCCGGCGATGAAATGGCGCGGCAACACGGGGAGCCGCACGGAAAAACAGAATGCTGGTACGTTCTGGATGCGGATCCGGGTGCGACAGTCGCTCTGGGGCTTCGCCCAGGCACAAGTTTGCCGGAAGTGAAAGCCGCCATCGAAGATCAGACGCTGGAGAACCTGCTGCAATCTGTTCCGGTCAAGAAAGATGAGATGATCTTCGTCGACGCGGGGACCGTGCATGCGATTTTTCCAGGGGTGGTCATGCTGGAGACGCAGCAAAATTCCGACATGACCTATCGGCTGTACGATTATGGACGTCCCCGCGAACTGCATTTGAAAGATGGACTGCAAGCCATTCGACTGGAGACAGACGCGGGCCCGGTCGCCCCAAGAATAGAGCCGATCAGCGGCTCGCAGTCGGTCGGCGGTGGCCGCGAAATTCTCGTGCAGTCAAAATATTTTCGCGTCGATCGCACGCGGCTGGCGGAAGCGAACACGACGGAGAATTTTTCGTTACCCAACGGGAAAAAGTCGAACACAGTTCAGCTGGTGTTTGTGGGCGCGGGCGAAGGTCAGCTGCAATCCAAGGGGCAAGCTCCCATTCGGCTGCATCGTGGGGAATTGGCTGTCGTGCCGGCCTGCAACCCTGAATGGAGTTTCACTTCTACAGCCCCGACGGAGATTCTTCGGGCGATTCCGGAATAAATACGACCGCGGGCTTGGCAACCCAAGACGTCTTCGATCCATCTAGTCTGAAATTGTCATTCCTTGGGCATTTGTTTCGCTCCTGCACCCGTCGCTTTCGGTTACGATGAAACCTACCTTGAATCCAACCCTCGAATTTCGACCCTTCATTCTTGCCGGTGGCAGCGGCACACGTTTCTGGCCGCGCAGCCGCAAGACACATCCCAAGCAGATGCTCTCTTTGAATGGCGAGCGCAGCATGCTACAGCAAACGGTCAGTCGACTGCTGCCGCTGGCCGACAGCCAGCACATTTGGGTCCTGACGAATGAATGGCTGATGCCAGCGGTGGAGGCGCAATTGCCGGACGTTCCTCCGGCGCAGATTCTGGCGGAGCCTGTGGCCCGGAATACGGCCCCGGCCGCAGGATTGGCGGCGTTTCTGCTCGAACGCCAAGCGCCGGAGGCGGTGCTGGGACTGTTTCCAGCGGACCACACGATTCGGGACACCGAAGGGTTTCTGCAAGTGTTGATGGCGGGCAGCGAACTGGCGGCGGCGGGTGAAAACATCATCGTGCTGGGCGTCAAGCCCAGCCATCCCGAAACAGGGTACGGATACATTGAAACCGGCGAATCGTTGGATGAGACTGCCTCCCGGGTTCGTCGATTTACGGAGAAGCCGAACCTGGAGCGTGCCAATGAATTTGTGGCCTCCGGAAATTATTTCTGGAACAGCGGCATGTTCCTGGCGACGGCGCGCACTCTTGCGAATGCTGTTCGCGAGCACCTGCCGGAGACGGCCCCTTACCTGGAAGAGATTGCCCAGGCATTTGGCACGGCGGAATTCGCATCGAAGTTTTCAGAACTGTATCCGCAATGTGAAAACATCAGCATCGATTACGCCATCATTGAACCGCGCTCCGCCAAAGGCGAGCACCATTCGAATCTGTATTGTCTGCGGGCAGACTTTGGATGGAACGATCTGGGATCGTGGGCCGCGCTCTACGACCATAAATTGTTGCAGGGCGAGAATGTCCGGCATGGCGACAACGTGATGGATACAACGGCAGAGAGCGTGCTGGAAGCCACCGGTAACTACGTCTACGCGCCCGAGAAGCACGTGGCGCTGGTCGGGGTGGAGAACCTGGTGGTGGTAGACGCCGGCGATGTTCTGTTGATCACCACGCGCGGGGGATGTCAGGACGTTGGCAAGCTGGTGAAGCAACTGCAGCAGGAAAAACAAGACAACCTGATTTGATCGACTTTCAAATGGAAACCTTGACGGCCACTGACGATTCCCACGCATGCGCTGTAAAATTCGGCACCGATGGCTGGCGCGGCATCATTGCGGAAGACTTTACCTTCGCCAATCTTCGCGTGGCGGCGAGCGCGATTGCGAATTACATTCTGGCGCAGGAAGATCCGGCGCGCGGCATCTGCATTGGCTTTGACACGCGGTTTGGCTCGCCTCGCTTCGCGCTGGCTGCGGCAGAGGTCGTCGCGTCTGCAGGTATTCCAGTGCGTTTGGCCAGCGGCATCACACCGACTCCTGCATTATCGCTGGCTGTGCGTGACAGCGGTTGTGCAGGCGGCATCATGATCACGTCCAGCCACAATCCCTTCCAGTGGAACGGAGTCAAGTTCAAGGCCAGTTATGGCGGGTCGGGCAAGCCTTCCATGATCGCTGCCGTCGAGTCGTATTTAGGCAAGCCGCTAGCACCCGCTTCGCTGGCGGCCAAGATTGAGCGAGTTGTTTTTCTTACCGCATACATTGAGAAAATCGCGGGATTCGTCGACCTGGAAAAGATCGCAGCGAGCGGGTTCAAATTCGCCATCGATTCCATGTACGGAGCGGGCGGTGGAATTCTGGCGGGAATTTTTAACCGCGTTGATATTCCGTGTGTCGAGATTCATCGCGAACCGAATCCGCTATTTCCCGGCATTAATCCGGAGCCGATCCTGCCGCATCTTCAAGAACTGCAGCAAGTGGTGGTCGAACAACATTGCCAGGCGGGATTCGCCACGGATGGAGACGCCGACCGCATTGGTGCGGTGGACGAGAACGGCAACGTGGTCGATGCGCACAAAATATTCTCGATTCTGCTGCGCTGGTTGATTGAACGCAAACAGTGGCCGGGCGAAGTAGTACGGACCTTCAACACCACACGCATGGTGGACCGCATTTGTGCGCGGCACGGCCGCAAATTGCACGAAACCGGGATCGGCTTCAAATATATCTGCGACCTGATGCTGGCTCGCCAAATCTTAATGGGTGGCGAGGAGTCGGGTGGCATTGGTATCGCGCGGCATCTGCCGGAACGCGATGGTTTGCTGAACGCGCTGCTGCTGGCCAATGTGATGGCCGACGAAAACAAATCCCTGGGCGAACTGGTGGCAGATTTGCAGCGGGAATACGGCGAACATTATTACGACCGGATCGACATGCATATTAGTGACGACATAAAAAATGCCGCAATCGCCCGGGCGCGCGCGGGAGTGAAGGCCTTTGCAGGAATGGAAGTGGATCGAGTGGAGACTTTAGACGGAATGAAATTCTTTTTGCGCAATCCCGAGGCGGAAACGAAGGCCAGGGGGGCGGAAAGCTGGCTGCTGCTGCGCGCTTCTGGTACTGAGCCCCTACTGCGCATTTACGCGGAATCCTGCTCGCCGGAAGCCGTGCAGCGTCTGCTGCAGGCCGGTCGTGAGTTTGCGCTGCAATCCAGCGGCGGCTCCCGATGAAGGTTGACTTACAGGTCCGGGGCCTGCTCTTTGACATGGACGGAGTGCTGATGAGCTCGATCGGCTCGGTCGAACGCAGCTGGCAGCGGTATGCCGTCTCGCGCGGTCTTGATCCGGATTACGCCATCCACCTGGCGCATGGAAGGCGGGCCATTGAGACGGTTCGTGCGCTGCGTCCGGATTTGGATGATGCCACCGAGTTACGCTACATTGAAGACTTGGAAGTGGAAGATAACGAAGGATTGGTGGTGTTGCCAGGCGTGAAAGAACTGCTGGCCGCGCTTCCGGAGGGCTCGTGGGCAGTGGTGACTTCCGCCACCGAACGCCTGGCGCGGAGCCGCATGGCCCACGCTGGCATCAAGATTCCGAGGCACTTTGTTACCGCGGAAACCGTAAAGCAAGGAAAACCCCATCCGGAACCTTACAGCCATGGAGCTGCGTTACTTGGCGCCGAGCCAGAGGAATGCCTGGTGGTGGAGGATGCTCCTGCTGGCGTGGGGTCAGGGAAGGCAGCCGGATGTCCGGTGCTTGCCGTCTTGACCACCTATCCCGCCGAAACTCTGATGGATGCCAATTGGAGAGTCCCAACCCTGGCAGGCATCCGCGCGAACCCAGATTCTTCAGGTCGTATTCTCCTTCGCTTCGATTCGGTGGATTGACGGCGGCCGCAGGTTCTCGAAATTGCCGAAGTCTCTCGGTCGACACTCCTCGACGAGTGAATATTCACAATTTTCGTAGCCTCGTGCCCCTGCCAGGAGCGTATGATTATGCTGTCAGCAAATTTTCGACCACCGAAAACCTTTGCGACGGACTTCTTTCCTCCGGGAGTTCCGGCGATTCGATTCCGCAGATCGAAATCGTCTTCCCCCGGCAAGCAGGAGAGAAAACGCGGACTATCTTTCTCTCTTCCAGGTATTGTTTTTGAAGCTAACCCATTTCTGCCCAGGTGAGTTCTTACCAAAGTAAGTACCCGAGGCGAGCATCATGAATATGACATGCGCAAATAAGGATTGCAGCGCAGAGTTGAAGTATCTGCGCGGTGGCCGCCTATTTCTGATGGAGCGTAAGCCGTTTCCCCACACAATTTCCCGGGAAGCCATGGCCTATGCTACCGACTCCAAAGACGGATCCTCTCGGATTCCCGCGATGTCAGCGTCCGTCCAGACTAAGCCGCCGATGGTAATACGGCGCTACTTCTGGTTGTGCGAACAATGCTCGCAAATCTACTCGATCCGCTGTTGGACAGAAAACGGTATTGAACTCGCTCCACGGTCGAAATGTGTTCAGATTGCGCGATCTGTGCTGCCGCATGAGTGGACGCTGCCGGGCCTTGTGGGCTAGTGCGATCAACCTTGCCTTTCCGCGGTAACATTCCTGTTAGTTTTCAGGATTCTTCCATGCGTCTGCGTGCGGCTGTGAACCACCGGCGGCACGCATTTGCTTGCATGCAGTCCACACTTTGACATATTTCCAGTGGATGTATACCGAGTGATTGAAGTGCAGCACGAAACCTTCCAGGCCATCGAGAAATCCCAAACGAAATATGTAGTTCTTCAGGAACGTTGCGATCGGATTCAGGATTACATTCCAGAAAAACGTGCCCAGCGAGGAACTTGTTTTTCCCTTGGCGAACAGCTCGCGAGTGCTGTGCGAGCTGTAACGATTCATGTGCTCCAGGTAGAGCTCGAGCTTCGGATAGGCATAGTGCAGCAGGTCGTTTTTTAAGGTTCCCTTGGGGCCGGCATATTCTGGAGTGCCATGAGGTTCCGCGCCCGCCATGCGCGCGGTGCCTCGTTTGAACAAACGTAATTTATGGTCGGGATAAAAGCCGCCGTGGCGAATCCAGCGTCCTAGAAAAAGATTGACTCGCGGCTGCCAATAGGCGTCGTAGCGCGGATTTTCCAGTACCTGGCGAATCTCATTCGCCAGTTCCGCTGTGACGACTTCATCTGCGTCCAACAAATAAATCCAATCGCTGGTGCAGGCGTCAATGGCCAGGGTCTTCTGAGCGTTGAATCCCTGAAAATCCCGGTTGAAGAAATGCTTCGCGCCATAGCTGCGCGCGATCTCAGGAGTCCGATCCGTGGATCCGGAGTCGACGATGACAATCTCATCCACCCAGCGCACACTGTCCAACGTTCGCGGCAAGTTCGCCTCCTCGTTGCGGGCGATCATGGCGACTGAAAGGGTAAGGCACATAGGGATGAGTGTATTGCATTCCGGCGCGGCAGGAGCCGGGGTCGGTGGTCAGGCTCCGGGGACAGCCGGAGACAGCAGCTCCCACTTCGTACCGGTACGCGAGCAGTAGGCGGCAATCTGCGCCGCGTAGGTTTCCGCGACATTGTTGCCGGCGTAAAAATTGCGATACCAGTCGACGGTCATCTGCAATGCTTCGGCCAGATCGAGAACCGGGCTCCATGACAATTCCTTTGCGGCTTTGGAGCAGTCGAGGCGCAGCATAGGTACCTCTTGCGGATGCTGGCCCGTTTGGATGTCCCACTTCGCCTCCGCGCCCCATGCGGCCGCAAGCTTTTCGACAATCCACTCGACCGATCGCACCTCGCTGGCCCCCGGTCCAAAGTTCCATGCGCCAGAGTAGCGCGCAGGATCTTCATGGAGCGTCTGGGCGAGCAGCAAATACCCGCGCAACGTTTCCAATACAAATTGCCATGGCCGTTTTGCCGTGGGATTGCGGAGCACCACCGGCTTGCCGGCCGCGAAGCTGCGAATCATATCAGGAACCAGCCGGTCTTTTCCCCAGTCGCCGCCGCCCAGCATATTTCCCGCGCGCGCCGAAGCTACGCCGACTCGACGGCCGGCCGCGCCGTTCCCGCTGAAGA
>JAJXZK010000096.1 GCA_021780095.1 Acidobacteriota bacterium
TGACGTACGAAGATGTTCTTGAAGTCTACAAGCATGAAGCTGCATCTGGTGCGCCGATTGGAATGATCGTGCAGTTCGGCGGACAAACTCCTCTGAATCTGGCGCTACCGTTGAAGGCTGCGGGTGTGCCGATTATTGGGACCTCTCCAGAATCGATCGACCTGGCAGAGGATCGCAAGCGCTTCGGAAAGCTGCTCGACGATTTGAAAATTGCGCAGCCGCCGGGAGCCCTGGCGACCAGCGTGGAAGAGGCTGTTGCTGGAGCGCGGCGCGTCGGATATCCCGTGCTGGTGCGGCCTTCCTACGTGCTGGGTGGGCGAGCCATGGTCATCGCCTATGACGACGATGCGGTGACGCACTACATGCGCGAGGCGGTCGAATATTCGCAGCAGCGGCCTGTCCTGATTGATCACTTTCTGGAAGACGCGATCGAAGTGGACGTCGATGCACTTGCCGATGGCAGTGATGTTGTGATCGCCGGGATCATGCAGCATATTGAAGAGGCCGGCATCCACTCGGGCGATTCCTCTTGCGTCATGCCGAGCGTAGACCTGTCAGAACAGGTGCTGGCGACAATTCGCTCCCATACCTATAAGCTGGCGCGAGCGTTGAATGTCATTGGATTGGTGAACATTCAATTTGCCGTGCAGCGTGAAAACGTCTTCGTCATCGAAGTCAATCCGCGGGCGTCGCGCACGGTTCCGTATGTATCCAAAGCGACTGGCATCCCGCTGGCGAAAATTGCGGCTCGTTTGATGACTGGTCGCAAACTGCGTGAATTTCTCGGCGATGCCGTAGATCGTGAAGCCGCATTGGAAACGGGTCCACATTATTTTGTAAAGTCACCGGTTTTTCCATGGAATAAGTTTCCTGGCGTTGATACCGTTCTTGGGCCTGAGATGAAATCGACAGGCGAGGTGATGGGTGTTGCCGACAGCTTCGGAGAAGCCTTTGCCAAGGCGCAGTTGAGTGCTGGTCAAAAGCTGCCGGTGAAGGGAACTGTTTTCTTGAGCGTCAACGACCATGACAAGCCTGCGGTGGCGGCACTGGCGCTGCAGTTTGTCGAGTTGGGATTCAAACTGGTTGCGACACATGGTACGGCGGACGTGTTGGAGAAGGCCGGGTTCGTCGTCGAGCGCGTGTTCAAAGTGAAGGAAGGCCGACCGAATGTGGTCGACTTAATTAAAGGCGACCGGATTCAGTTGATCATCAACACGCCGCGCGGCCAGGATACGTTCTTCGATGAGAAGGCCATTCGCCGAGCCGCAGTCACCCAACGCATTCCTACTATTACGACTCTGGGGGCGGCCCGTGCCGCGGCTGGCGGAATTGTTGCCCTGCAGCAACATGAAATTTCTGTGTACGCGCTGCAACACCTGCACGCGGCCCGAATGACTGCGGGCGTCTAGTTGGACACGCTGGCTCTGATTCTGCGATTTCCTGGAAGTATAAAAGGCGGACCCAGTTCAGCTAAATGCGAGTGAATTTCGACGGGCCCCACGTTATACCGCCCGCAAAATGCGCGCCGGCAGCATGACCAAAGCTGCGACCAGTTCCAGCACGCCATTCACCGCGATCCCGACAAGTCGAAATGGCAATAAAAGCACCCACACGATCGGATAAAGTATCAGCGCGAACAGCGCCAGCGGCCAGCATAGAATCAGCAGCACGCACCACAACAGGAATTTCATCGCACACCCTCCATCGCGAACAAAGCCTTACGTTCGGTCCTCGATTTGCCAGAAACATCCGATGGCATGCCTAATTTCCGCCGCCTCGATCTGTCAGGAACATACGCAGATCGATGGACGAAAGTTCCCAACCGGGAAAACCCCTTCGCCTACAATAATAAGTACCATGCTGTTCGAAGGAATTTTCCCGCCCATCACTACGCCGTTCTATCCCGACGGCAGCCTGTACGTGCGCAAACTGGAACACAACGTTGCGCTTTACTCCCGAACGCAGCTCTCTGGCCTGGTGGTCCTGGGTTCAACCGGCGAAGCCGTCATGTTGAGCACCGAGGAGCAGCGCGATGTTCTCGCCACTGCGATCGCAGCCGCATCCGCAGAGAAAGTTATGATCGCGGGCGTTGGTCAGGAAAGTGTTCGCCAGACCCTCGCCATGGCGGAGTTTGCCGGGTCACTTCATTATGACGCGGTGCTGGTTCGCACGCCTCATTTCTATCGGAAGCAACTCCATCGAACTGACGGCGCACAGCTCGAGATGCTGACCTATTACCGCACAGTCGCGGACAGCTCGCCGTTGCCGGTGCTGCTCTACAACGTGCCCTTCTTCACGGCATACGATATGCCAGTGGACCTGATCGCCGAGTTGGCGCATCACCCCAACATCATCGGCATCAAAGAATCGAGCGGGAATGTGGAGAAGATTGCCGCCATCGTGAAGGCCACGCAATTTGTAAAGCGGACGGTGACCGTCACCACCACGTTTACAGCCATCACACAGCGGATGCTGGCAGCGCATCCTTCCAACTCCGCACCGCGGTTTGTCACCGCCGACGCATTGCAGCAGGGAAGCTCCGCTGTTGCGGTCGCTGCCCCTCCCGTGAGCATGAAGACGCGTCAGAAAGAAGTCGGATTTACGGTGTTAACTGGAAGCGCCGGCACCCTGCATGCAGCCCTTCGGGAAGGCGCCTCGGGTGCGATCGTGGCGTTTGGCACATGCGCGCCGCAATGCTGCTGCGAGATTTTCATGGCTTGGAAGGAAGGCGACGAGGGCTTAGCCGCAGAGAAACAGGAGCGCATTCGCGCCTCGTCCGGCATCGTAGGCGGACAGATGGGGGTTCCTGGATTGAAATTCGCCTGCCATTTGAATGGCTACTATGGCGGCCGCGCCCGTCTGCCGCTGTTACCATTGACGGCCGACCAGCAGCAGGAAGTCACGCATCTCATGGCCGATATTCGCTACTAGGGAGTCTCCCCGCGTCGCTCAACGGGAAAGGTGGCAACAATGGCGACGAATGCGGGGATTCAGTATGACGCGGCGGGCAACCTGATCAACGACAGCACCCACAGCTACAAGTACGACGCGGATGGGAACCTGATCTCCGTGGACAATGGAGCGACGGCCAGCTACGTGTACGACGCGCTCAACCGCAGGGTACGGGTGCAGACCGCCAGCGCCACCAACGAATATATCTACCGATTATGCGAACCGGCGCATCTCCACCTGGCTGCCGAACGGCGCCGGGATCGCAGCCGAACTAGTCTGCTTGCGTCAGCGAATCTCTTTTCCGTGGCTACCGGCAAAACGAATGGCTTCGCTAGCTCCGGTCATGAAAGCCGACCCAAACGAGCGCGCCCTGGAAGCGCCTGGGCCTCCAGCCTTCACCGAGGGCGGATTGGAGATCAAAATGACGGCTGCACGGGCCGGCCTTTCGGTTGTTCGCGCGCCGCCTGCTCCTCGCTGTTGCAGGGTAGGCACGGGCTCTCCGGACGCCGTGGTGTCGGGTAGATGCGTCTCTTTCGGCGCCGGTTCCAAAGAGGCCTCAGAGGGGCCCGCAGGCGCGGTAACTGCCGATACAGGAGTTTCGAGGGAGCGCACAAGATTTTCCCGCTGCTGGCTACGGATCGGAGATCGCCTTCGCGGCCGAGTATAGGCTCGAGATCTGATCAGCGACGTTATGACTGGCTGCCGCGTGGCTCGATTGGCATACGAAAGCACGACGCTTAACGATGGCGTTATGTACAAAAACGCGGCAAAAAGAAGCACTCCCACGCTGGTACGCAAACCCAACAACCATGCGGGGAGTTTTACCGTCTCCGTCAACACGGAACGAACCCGAACTTTCAGCTGAAGCGCCGATCCGGCAAAATCCAGATCCCAGGGGGTAGGATCCTGCGCCGCGTGCAATCGCGCGAAGCGAACCAGGCATTCCGCATACGTCGCACGCCGCTCGGGGAAGTTGCGAACGACGGCCAGATCGCACGCCAGCTCACTCTCCAGTTCCATTCTGCGCATGGCGTACCAAAGCGCAGGATGAAAAAACAGCAGCGTCCGGCAAAGACCGGCTACGTTCTGGAAGAAGAAATCGTGTCGTGCGACATGTTGCAGTTCATGGCGGAAGATGTCCGCCAACTCACTTTCATCCTGTTCGAGGCAGAGAGGCGGCAGCAGAACAACTGGATGAATCCAACCGAAGGTGGCGGGAGAGTAGATTCCAGACAACACCAGCAGCTGTATTTCTTCCACACCGCAATCCATCGCGATGGAGCGAAACATGCTTTCAATTCGATCGGGCGCTTTATAGGCGAAGCGAAGTACCCATCGCAGGCGCAATTGCTTCTTGACGCGCGCCGCCAGGAAATAGCCCAGCGCGAAAAGATACAGGCCACCCACAACCCGTTCGATGAGCATCACAGGATAAGCCCAAGACGCTGGCAGCTGCCATTTTGCCAACGGCTCTGAGGAGGCCACCGCATGAACCGGAAG